>CANLWQ010000016.1 GCA_947494405.1 Comamonadaceae bacterium
ATATCACGAACAAGTCGAGGATTGGAAACAAAAGGTTCTGCGCGAGCCAACATGGGTTGTTGCTCAGCAATGATGGCGTCGATCACGGGTTGCTTACATTCTAGGCAACCAATGCCCGCGCGCGCGCACTCGGTTTGCACCCATTCGCGGGTAGCGACCGGTGAATAAACCAAATGAAATTGCCAAACCGGACAGCGCTCGGGATTACCCGCATCGCTGCGTTTGACTCTGGCCGGATCGGTGGGCATGCGCTTGACCTTGGTCTCTATGCTGGCCTTGTCTTCGCGCATGGCAATGGTGTTGTTGTAGCTTTTGCTCATCTTGGCGCCATCCAAGCCTGGCAATTTACTGGCTTGGGTCAGCAAAGCATGGGGTTCGGTCAGCACCGCTTTGCCTGTGCCTTTGAAATAGCCTTCCAAGCGCTCGCGGTCATGGTCGTTGAGTTCAGGCGCGGTTTTCAAATAGCCCAATGCGCCTTCCAAAGCTTTGGCGTCACCCGTTTCTTGAAATTGTTTACGCGATTTTTCGAAGCGTTTGACGCTGTCTTTGGGCAACTTGGCCAAGCAGTCTTGCACCAAGGCGTCGAAATTGGGTTCCCGCCCGTACAAATGGTTGAAGCGGCGCGCGGTTTCGCGGGTTAACTCAACATGGCTGGCCTGGTCTTCACCCACCGGCACATGACGGGCTTTGTAAATCAGGATGTCGGCAGCTTGCAGCAAGGGGTAGCCCAAGAAACCATAGGTGGTGAGGTCTTTGTCTTTGAGCTTTTCGATTTGGTCTTTGTAGGTAGGCACCCGCTCTAGCCAACTCAAGGGTGTGCCCATGGCCAGTAAAGTGAACAATTCGGCGTGCTCGGGAATACGGCTTTGCAAGAAGATGGTGCATTTTTGCGGGTCTAAACCGGCGGCCAGCCAGTCGATGACCATTTCATAGACGCTTTTCTCTATGACGTCGCGGCTTTCATAGTGGGTGGTCAAAGCATGCCAATCGGCGACGAAATAAAAACACTCCATCTCGGACTGCAGACGCACCCAGTTCTTCAAGGCACCGTGGTAGTGGCCCAAATGAAGCGCACCCGTGGGGCGCATGCCAGAGAGTACGCGCTCGGTCATGGTGAAAGCTGAAGTAAAGAGGCCAAAGGTTCAAGCGACCATTGAATGGCTTGGGTGGTGGCTTGCATGATGGGGCGCATCCAAAAGGTGTTGACTGCACCCATCAGCACCAAGCCCATGACAATGAAAAAGCCATAGCGCTCTATGTGCGAGAAACCAATGGCCAAACGCATGGGGAGCAAGCCCACCAAGATACGACCGCCATCCAGTGGCGGCAAAGGAAACAGATTGAAGGCAAACATCACCAAATTGACCAGCACACCGGCTTGAGCCATCTCAAGAAAGAAGCGCTCTTCGCTGCCCATGCCTGAGAGCAGGTAAATCACCACCGCCCAGGCAAAGGCTTGGAATAAATTGGCCGCTGGGCCGGCCAAAGCCACCCAGATCATGTCGCGCTTGGGGTGTCCCAGACGGGAAAAATCCACCGGAACTGGCTTGGCATAACCAAACAAAAACTGACCAGAAGTGACGAAAAACAGCATCAAAGGCATGATGACCGTGCCAATCAGGTCGATATGGGGAAAGGGATTGAGTGTCACGCGGCCCATTTGCCAAGCGGTATCGTCGCCCAGTTGGCGAGCCGCATAACCATGGGCGGCCTCGTGCAGGGTAATGGCCAGCAGCACAGGAATGGCATGCGTGGAAATTGTTTGTACTAATTCATTTAAATTCACAAATCCATTCTCTCATTAATTTTTATCAATTTATTGGCTAAAAGTATGTGATAAATACTTTTTTTTAAGCCGTTTAGCGCTGACATAATTTTGAAATAACACTATATATGTAATTTTACAAACCTAAAAGTTCTAATTCCCCTAAACCTTGACGTAAAACTTCTGGTTCACCGCCCTCGCTCATGCCTGTCAAATCGACAACAGTGGTGGCTTGAAGGCTGCAAGCGCCCGCATCGATGACCGCGGCGACTTGGTGTTCATAACGCTGGCGAATCAAGTCGGCGTCGTTCAGGGCTTGGGTTTCATCTTTGGGGATCAATGTGGTGGCCAGCAAAGGCGACCCATGAATTTCCAGCAAAGCCAGCAAGGTCGCATGGTCCGGCACCCGCAAACCAATGGTTTTGCGCTGTGGATGGGCTACGCGGCGCGGCACTTCTTTGGTGGCCTCTAATATGAAGGTGTATGCCCCAGGTGTCGCGGCTTTGAGCAAACGAAATTGACGGTTATCCACCTTGGCATACAAAGAGAGTTCGCGCAAATCGCGGCACAACAAGGTCAGATGGTGTTTGTCGTCGACACCACGGATCTGGCGCAAGCGGTCAATCGCGGTCTTATCGTCTATGTGACAGACCAAGGCATAACTGGAGTCGGTGGGCACCGCCAGCACACCGCCTTGGGTGAGCAATGCAGCAGCTTGCTTGAGCAAACGGATTTGTGGATTGTCCGGATGGACTTGAAATAATTGCGCCATGGGATAAGCGTTGCGCTTATTGGATGCGGTGGGTCAGCAGTTCCCACACCGGTGTCAGGTTTCCGGGCAACCATGGCAGTGCACCTAAATCGGTACGGCTTTCTTCTGGACTGTGAAAGTCGCTGCCCCTTGAAGCAGCCAAACCAAACTCGCGGGCCATATCGGCGTATTGAATGGCTTCAGCGGCCGAATGGCTGCCGGTGACCACTTCGACGGCTTGACCGCCGTGGCGTTTGAATTCAGAAAACAGCGCGTATTCCTCGGTGGGCGTGAAGTCGTAGCGCGCAGGATGGGCAATCACAGCAACCCCTTGGCACTCGCGAATCCAACTTACCGCGTTGCCCAGACCTGCCCAGCGGTGCTCTACATAGCCCGGTTTGCCTTCAGTCAGAAAGCGGCGAAAAACTTCGTAGGTATCAGCGCAAACACCGGTTTCGACCAAGTAACGGGCAAAGTGGGTGCGGGAAATCAAGTCGGGGTTGCCTGCATAGGTGAGCGCACCTTCAAAGCTGCCGTGTATGCCGACCTTGGCCAAACCAGCGGCCATGTCCAAAGCGCGGTCGTGCCGACCACCCCGGGTGGAGCGCAAACCTTCTTGCATGCGGGGGTCTTGCGGATCAAAGCCCAGACCCACAATATGTACCGTGCGACCGGCAAAGGATACCGATATTTCGGTGCCATACAAATAGCCCATGCCCAGCGCTTGGGCGGCAGCGCAAGCACGCGCTTGACCGCCAATTTCGTCATGGTCGGTGAGAGACCACAACTCCACACCATTGGCGTGTGCCCGTGCAGCCAGCGCCTCGGGCGTGAGGGTTCCGTCGGAGACGACAGAGTGGCAATGCAAATCGGCGTTAAGAATAGACACGGGTCAATTGTAGAAGGGCTGCATGGCTTCAATCTGTAACTGCACTTTGTCCATCCCTTGCCAGTGGTTGATGTCAAGCCGGTAGGCCAAGATGGCTTGCACAGGCAAGCTTTGCGTGCGGCCAAACCAAATAGCGTCCACCACTTGTCCGTGCAGTTGCAACTTCAGCGACAAATGTTTCTCACCCACTATTTTTTGGCTCATCACATGCACCGTGTCTTGAAAAACAGGCGCAGCAAAACCCTGTCCCCATACTTGAGATTGCAGCTCTTTAATGAGGTCGGGGCGCAAATACTGCTGCGGCAAGCTGCCATCCGTGGCCAGTGTTTGCGCCAAAGTGGCCTCATCCAACCACTCAGAAGAAATGTCTTGCAAGGCCATCTCAAACAAAGCCAAGTCGTCTTCAAGCAAAGTACAACCCGCAGCCATGGCGTGACCGCCAAAGCGCAGCAATAAATTCGGATGTCGTTTGGCTATGGCGTCCAAGGCATCGCGCAAATGAAAACCGGCGATGGAGCGACCCGAGCCTTTGAGCACCGCTTGACCCTGGGACTGGCTGCTGGCAAACACAAAACACGGGCGGTAATGCAAGTCTTTCAATCGACCCGCGATGATGCCCACCACGCCCTCGTGGAAATCTTCATCAAACACGCAAAGAGCGGCAGGCGCCTCTTCTTCTGTGTCCATCAAAGACTCGGCCAACAGCAATGCTTGTTCGCGCATATCGCCTTCAAGGCTTCTGCGCTCGCGGTTGATGGCGTCGAGTTGGCTGGCTAAACGCCAAGCGAGTTCGCTGTCGTCGGTGCGCAAGCATTCAATACCCAAGCTCATATCGGACAAGCGACCGGCGGCGTTGATGCGCGGGCCAATGGCAAAACCCATGTCTTGGCTGCTGGCTTGCGCTGGGTCGCGACCCGCCACTTTGAACAAGGCTGCTAATCCTGCGGGCATATGGCCACGGCGCATGCGCAACAAACCTTGAGAGACCAAACGGCGGTTGTTGGCGTCGAGTACCACCACATCGGCCAGCGTCCCCAAGGCAACCAAAGGCAGCAAGCTGTCGAGTTTGGGCTCGCTGTCTTTATTGAAAATACCGCGTTCGCGCATCAGCGCGCGCAAGGCCAGCAAGACATAAAACATCACGCCCACACCCGCCATGCTTTTGCTCTCAAAAGTACAAGCTGGTTGATTGGGATTGACCAATGCATCTGGCGTGGGCAGTTCGCTGCCTGGCAAATGGTGGTCGGTGATCAGCACTTGCATGCCCAATTGATGGGCTTCTTGCACGCCGCTCACGCTGGCAATGCCGTTGTCTACAGTGATCAACACCTGCGCGCCGCTGGCGTGAACACGCTTGGCAATCTCGGGCGTTAAGCCGTAGCCATCGACCACGCGGTCTGGCACGATGAAGCTCAGGTGTTGCGCGCCTAGCAGTGCCAAACCACGCAAGGCCACTGCGCAGGCAGTGGCGCCGTCACAGTCGTAATCGGCCACGATGCAAATGCGCAGTTGTTGGGCTATGGCGTTGGCCAACAAGCTGGCGGCTGCGTCTATGCCTTTGAGACCTGAGGGCGGCAGCAGCAGACGCAATTCGGTCTGCAGTTGTTGTGCATCGTGCACGCCGCGGGCTGCATACAAACGCGCCATCAAAGGATGGACACCGCTTTGTTCCAGCGCCCAAACACTTCTAGGCGGTACATCACGCACCTGAAGTTTCATTGCAATACCTCCGACAGCGTTGGCCGGCGCCACAAAGCTTGAAGCTGGTGCAACCAGCCCGAAGCTGGGGCATGCAAAAGAACACTGCGTGCGGGCTCGCACAGCAGCACCGGTTCTTGTCGCCGCAACGCTGGCGCTATCAGGTCGCGCAGCACCGCATTGAAAGCCGGCATAAAAACATCGGGCGTTTGGCTTAGCCATGCCTCTCGCAAGTCGTCGTTCAAAACGACGGCTGGCTTGGCGCTGGTATGGGGCTTGTTGGGTAAGTCGCCGGTGCCGCTGAACCAAATGGAATTCAAAGCAATGTCTCGCCTATCGTTGACGGCATGCGTGTAGAACAGCATTTGTATTTCGTTTTGCAAGCGACGCAGTTGTCGTTGAACCGGGTTTTGCTCTGCAATCTTGTCGTGTTCAAACCAAGTGTCTATGCGTTGGCCATTGACCCGGTCTAAAGAAACAGTTGGCAAGCCTTTGAACAATGGGGAGTGAGCCAACCAGCGCCCGGGGCGCCAAGCATGTAAATGGATGCCGTCTTGTGCCAAAAACGTTTGCAAAGCCAACAGCAATGCATCCGACTCCTCAGGGCTGATGGGTTTGGGGACCGTTAAATTCACCTGCCCTTGGCTGATGTGCCAGTTCACCGCATCCATGAAAGCCCATCCGTGATCAGCAGGGCAATGCAAACCTTGGGACAGTGCGGCGTCAGCGGCCAGTGGCACCAAACCATCAGCGACTTGCCAGCCCAGTGCTTGCGCCCAAGCCATTTCATGGCTGGCGCTGTGCGCCGTTGCTGCCAGTGTCTTTCTTTCGCTCAGCTTGGCTTGCCGCAAGGGCACCAGTAATTCGGCGCTGCTCAAACTGTCAAATGCCTGTTGCCAGTGCACACGATCGGGGTGATGAAGAGCCAACCCTAGCGGCAGGGCGAAAGCAACAATGGTCAAAGGCGCAGCAGCAGTCATAAAGAGGATTGTGCAAGATGCCACAATAGTCCTGCAATGAATCTTTCACACATGCCTTTTGAGTTACTGGTGGGTTGGCGCTATACCCGTGCCGGCCGAGCGGCTCGCCGCAACCGCTTTATCTCTTTCATTTCCTCGGTGTCCATGCTGGGCATCGCTTTGGGTGTGGCCGCCCTCATCATTGTTTTGAGCGTGATGAATGGTTTTCAAAAAGAGGTGCGCGACCGCATGCTGGGTGTGTTGTCGCATGTGGAGGTTTTGGCCTACACCAGCGCAGCGCTTGTGGATGCACCGGCCTTGCAAAACAAACTGGCCCTGCATTCGCAGGTGGTGGCCAGCGCCCCCTTTGTGTTGTCACAAGGTTTGTTGGCCCAAGGCGAGGACATGCGAGGCGCGGTGGTGCGTGGCATTGACCCAGCGCAAGAAGTGCTGGTGACGCAGGCCGTGGCGCAGATGCCGCGTGAGGTGCTAGACCAGTTACAAGCAGGTGGCTTTGGGGTGGTGTTGGGCAGCGAATTGGCGCGTGCTTTAGGTGTGAAGACCGGCGAGCACATCACCTTGGTTGCGCCCGGTGGGCAGGTCACGCCCGCGGGCGTGGTGCCGCGATTGAAACAGTTGACAGTGGTGGGCTTGCTCGACTCAGGTCACTATGAATACGACGCGTCATTGGCCTTGCTGCATATGGATGACGCACAACGCATCTTCAGGCTGGAAGGGCCTAACGGTATACGCGTGAAATTGAAAGACGCGCAACAAGCGCGACAAGTGGCGGCCGAACTCACCCCTCTATTGGGCGACGATGTGATGGTTCGCGACTGGACCCGCGCCAACCGCACTTGGTTCGCCGCTGTGCAAATCGAAAAACGCATGATGTTCATCATCCTCACCCTCATCGTGGCGGTGGCGGCCTTTAACTTGGTCAGCACCTTGGTGATGACGGTCACCGACAAACAAGCCGACATCGCCATCTTGCGCACTTTGGGTGCCAGTCCGTCCAGCATCATGGGTATTTTTGTGGTGCAAGGCGCGCTGGTGGGTGTGGTGGGCACCTTGTCGGGCTTGGCACTGGGGCTGTTGGTGGCTTTCAATATTGGCAGTATCGTGCCGGCCATCGAGCAGGCTTTGGGCGCGAGCTTTTTACCCAAAGACATTTACCTCATCAGTCGCATGCCCAGCGACCCGCAGTGGGCCGACATTGGTCCCGTGGTCATCATCGCTTTGGTGTTGGCCTTTGTGGCCACCCTCTACCCCAGTTGGCGCGCCAGTCGCATAGACCCCGCAGAGGCATTGCGTCATGAGTAAGTTGGTGCTGCAAGCCCAAGGTTTGGGCAGACGTTTTCACGAGGGCGTGATTGATGTCACGGTGCTGCATGACATCGATGTGCAAGTGCATGCGGGCGAAACACTGGCGGTGGTGGGCACCTCGGGTTCGGGCAAAAGCACACTTTTGCACCTGCTAGGGGGGTTGGACACGCCCACCACGGGCCAGGTGCGCTTACTCGACCAAGGTTTGCAGGGATTGAGCGCCAAGGCTTTGGGACGTTTGCGCAACCAGCATTTGGGCTTTGTCTACCAGTTTCACCATTTGTTACCTGAGTTCACCGCCTTGGACAATGTGGCCATGCCCCTGTGGATACGCCGCATGCCGCGAGAGCAAGCCGCTGTTCAAGCCAAAGCAATGTTGCAGGCCGTGGGTTTGGGCGAGCGAGTGCACCACACACCCAGCGAGTTGTCAGGGGGCGAGCGCCAGCGGGTAGCGATTGCCCGCGCCTTGGTCACCCAACCAGCTTGTGTGCTGGCCGATGAACCCACAGGCAATTTAGACCGCGCTACAGCGGACAACGTGTTTGCGCTGATGTTGCAATTGGCCAAGCAACAAGGCACGGCTTTTGTGGTGGTTACCCATGATGAGCGTTTGGCCGCGTTGTGCGACCGGCAATTGCGTTTGGTGGCCGGGCGCTTGGTTTAACTCTGTTCGTGATCGCTAAGCCCTAGCTATTGCTTGGCCACCAGGGCGGGCTCGTTCGCCACTCACCACCGCTTCGCGCTGATGCTCGAGGCTAGCCCGACCCGCCATGCTGGCCTGATTAATTGGGATCTGACCCCGATTAATTTGCAGCTTCAACCAACTTGCACCAACAACTGTTTTCCACAAGCTTGGACATATTTACGCAGGGTAGCTACAGAAGGTGAGTGCTTGCCGGTGGCTAAGGCTCTTTCCAGCCTAGCGACAGCAGGTGCATGTGTGCCCATGCGCCTCGCCAGCTCTGCTTGCGAGAGTCCGGCTGCCATGCGAGCCTTGAGTAAAGCGTCCAATAATTCTCCTTCCTCGCGTTCAATCCGTTCAATCTCGGCTTTCACGCGGGGACGCCGCATCAAGGTATCAACAACTTGGTCATGGGTTTTCATATTTGACTTTCTTCATTCGCATCATTGCCACAGCCAATTCGTTTGCCGGTGTCTTTGGGGTTTTCTTGACAAAGCTGTGCAGCATGACAATTCGGCGTCCTATCAAGGTGCAGTAAAAAACTCTTGCAATCCCCTCAGCACCTTTAAGTCGCAATTCAAACAAACTTTGTCCCATGGCTTTCGTATGGGGTTCTCCTAAGTGCGGTCCCAATGCCACCATGCGCCGCGTCAGCACTACATAGCGAGCTGCCAAAGTTGGAGGCAAACTTAGGATGTCTTTTTGCACCTGATCGCTGAAGTATTGGATGACATAGTCCATGCGTATATTAACAAATTTGTTATTGATCTGATCAAGGCAATCCAGTGTGTAGGGAATCAGGGGTTTAAGGTTGTGCTTTGTGCACCTGATAAGGGTGAGCCATTAACAGGACAATAGAGTCATGCCTTGGATAGACAGCCACTGCCATCTTGATGCGCCGGAATTCGCTGCCGACCGCGACGCGGTGCGCCAAGCCGCACGGCTAGCGGGGGTGGTTACTTGCCTTATCCCAGCAGTGGAGGCAGCCAACTTTGAAGCTGTGCGTCAACTCGCCCACCAGCACGGCGATGTTTACGCTTTAGGCATTCACCCGCTGTACACACCGCAGGCCAGTGAGTCCGACCTGCAAACACTGAATGACGCCTTGCAACAGCACCAAGCCGACCCTCGCTTGGTGGCAGTGGGTGAAATTGGTTTGGATGGTTTTGTTCCTGGCTTGGACATGGTGCGACAACAACTTTTTTACCAAGCGCAACTCAAGTTGGCTCAACAGCACGACCTGCCAGTCATCATGCATGTGCGGCGCAGCGCCGATTTGCTGCTTAAAGGTTTACGCAAAACACCTGTCAAGGGCGGCATTGCCCACGCCTTCAATGGCAGCTTGCAGCAAGCTCAGCAATTCATTGCCATGGGTTTCAAGCTGGGTTTTGGTGGTGCACTCACCTTCGAACGCGCACATCAACTGCGAATGCTCGCTACCCAACTGCCCTTAGAAGCCTTGGCGCTCGAGACCGACTCCCCCGACATCCCGCCGCATTGGTTGTATGTGACCGTCGAAGACCGCGCCCGAGGTTTGCCGCAAGGGCGCAACTCGCCAGACCAAATCCCGCGCATCGCCCAAGCGCTGGCAGCCTTACGCGGCATCAGCATGGAAGAAGTACAGCTTGCCACCACCGCCAATGTGAAGGCGGTGTTGCAGATGGAATAGGCCAACCAAGGCGGGTCGGGCTAGCAGGTGCGTGACAGCCAACAGGGGCGGGTTCGTTCGCCTCTCACCATCGCTGCGCGCTGATGCTCGAGGCTAGCCCGCCCCGCCCCTGCTGGCCGCAGCGTGCTGTGTACGGCGACAATACCTGCATGGTCAGCAAACAAACCCTTCCGCAAGTCAATATCTCCGAACATGGCAAGGTGCGTTATTTGCATTTGGGCTCTCAGTGGGTGCAAGGCTCCATGGACACCCGCAAACCCAACGCCATCCATTTGGACTATGTGCAACGCATGCAGGCATGGCTGTTGTTTGTCGACCCAGACACGGTAAACCAATTACACGCCATGCAACTGGGTTTGGGGGCTGCCGCACTCACCAAAAATTGCCACAAAGTCTTGGGCATGCAAACCACCGCCATCGAACTCAATCCACAAGTCATTGGGGCTTGTCGCAGCTGGTTTGGCTTGTCCGAAGATGATGACAAGTTGTCGGTGGTCTTGGGCGACGCAGCCGAGGTGGTGGTGCATGCCTATTGGCGCGCCCAAATCGATGTCTTGCATGTTGACTTGTACGACCAAGAAGCCGCGGCCCCGGTGCTTGATGACGCCGATTTTTATGCCCAATGCCGCCAACTTCTCACGCAGCAGGGCTGCATGGCGGTCAATCTGTTTGGTCGTTCTTCCAGTTTTGAAAAGAGCATGGCGCATATCGCCCAAGCCTTTGGTGAAAAAACCTTGTGGACTTTCAAACCCACCAAAGAAGGCAACACCGTTGTGCTGGCGCTGGCCCAGCCTCATGCTGTGGACACACAGTTGTTGTCAAGCCGTGCCGAGGCGATACAAGCGCGTTTTGGCTTGCCAGCGCCGCTGTGGCTCAAGTCGCTCAAACCCTTTTCGGTTTAGGTGACAATGCCAGTCTCTCCATTGCCATAGGTCGTAATGTGTCGATCAAAAGCGAAAAAGACTTTGCCTCCGGTTTGCTGTTCATCGTCACAGGTGGCGGCTTCACATGGGCCAGTACCTCGTCCTACACCATAGGGTCTGCCAGTCAGATGGGGCCGGGCTATGTGCCCTTGGTCTTGGGTTTGGTATTGACAATGCTTGGCGGTCTAATTCTATTTTTCTCATTGGTGGTGGAGACACCTGATGGCGGAAAAATAGGCGACATTGCTTGGCGTCCTTTGGTGTGTATTTTGGGTGCCAACCTCGCCTTTGGCGCATTGCTGGGTGGCGTGCAAAGCATAGGCTTGCCCTCCATGGGTTTGATGGTGGCGATCGTGGCGCTTACCGTGATTGCCGCCATGGCCGACGAGGCGGCTTTTGAAATTCGCCGCGTCTTGTTGCTGGCTACCGTATTGGCTGGCGGCAGCTACCTTATTTTCATTGCTTTGTTGGGCTTGCCAATGCCTATTTGGCCTGCTTTTTTGGTTTTGTAGATCGGAATCTCATGGATTTGCTTGCCAATTTAGCCACCGGTTTCAGTGTTGCGGGTACCCCCATCAATTTGCTCTATGCCTTGGTGGGTTGCCTGCTGGGCACCCTGATTGGTGTCTTGCCTGGCATTGGCCCTGTGGCCACCATCGCCATGCTGCTGCCCGCCACCTATGCCTTGCCGCCCGAGTCGGCCTTGATCATGTTGGCCGGTATTTACTATGGCGCGCAATATGGCGGCTCGACCACAGCGATTTTGGTTAATTTGCCGGGCGAGTCTTCATCGGTGATCACCACCATCGATGGCTACCAAATGGCCCGTCAAGGGCGTGCCGGCCCCGCTTTGGCCGCCGCTGGTTTGGGCTCGTTTTTTGCGGGCTGTGTGGGTACTTTGTTGTTGGCGGCGTTTGCCGCACCGCTCACTGAGATGGCGTTTGCCTTTGGTCCTGCCGAATACTGCGCCCTGATGGTCCTGGGTTTGGTTGGCGCGGTGGTGTTGGCCTCGGGTTCCTTGCTCAAAGCCATTGCGATGATTATTTTGGGTTTGCTTTTGGGCTTGGTAGGCACCGATGTCAACTCTGGCATTGCGCGCTTCAACATGGATATTCCCGAATTGACCGATGGAATTGGTTTTGTGGCCGTGGCCATGGGTGTGTTTGGTTACGGAGAAATCATCGCCAACTTGGCCAAGGCGGGTGAGGACCGTGAAGTCTTCACTGCCAAAGTGCACGGACTGATGCCCACCCGTGAAGACTTTCGCCAAATGATGCCCGCGGTTTTGCGCGGTACCGCGCTGGGCTCGGTGTTGGGCATCTTGCCTGGCGGTGGCGCGGTACTGGCGTCTTTTGCCGCCTACACCTTAGAGAAAAAAATCAAGCGCAAGGCGAGTGAAGTGCCGCTGGGTCAAGGCAATATCCGTGGTGTGGCTGCCCCCGAGGCTGCCAACAACGCGGGGGCGCAAACTTCCTTTATTCCTTTGCTGACCCTGGGAATTCCGCCCAATGCGGTGATGGCGCTGATGGTGGGCGCCATGACGATTCACAATATTCAGCCCGGCCCGCAGGTGATGACGGTCAACCCAGAATTGTTTTGGGGTCTGATTGCGTCCATGTGGATTGGCAATTTGATGTTGGTTGTTTTGAACCTGCCCTTGATCGGTGTCTGGATCAAATTACTCACCGTGCCCTATCATTTTTTGTTTCCGGCCATTGTGTTGTTTTGTGCGGTGGGCGTTTACACCACCAACAATGCCACCTTCGATATTGCGCTGGTGGCCATGTTTGGAATGGCGGGCTACCTGTTTCATAAACTTGGCTGCGAACCTGCGCCGCTTTTGCTGGGCTTTGTCTTAGGCCCTATGTTGGAAGAGTATTTAAAGCGCGCTTTAAAACTGGCGCGCGGCGACTGGTCGGTGTTCATCACCCGGCCCTTGTCCGCCGCTTTGTTGGCCATCGCCTTGTTATTGGTGGTCATGGTTTTGCTGCCGGCTGTCAAGTCCAAAAGAAAAGAAGCTTTTGTCGAAGATTGAAACCCATGATGGTCACTGAACACCCTTTACGCCGGGCTTTGCACAACGAGGTGCACGCCCGCCCCCCCGAACCCATGGCCGCGCCTGTGGCCATCTGCCATATGGTGATGTTGGCCGATGCTGATGTGCGTCAAGCCAGCCGCGCCCACTTGATCAGCTTGTTGCATGACCACCATTTGCCCGTTCCCGATGAACAAACCAATCACCTGCGGGTGGATATGGGCACTTGGCGTTTGCGTTGGGAGTTGCATACCGAGTTCGTCACTTGGACTTTCATGACGGACGCTCCCATGGGTTTGCCCAAAGGCAGCGACTATGACTTGGCTTTGCGCCAACTGCCTCAAGAGTGGTTGAAAAACTTGCCCGGTGAATGCTTGGCGCATATCCAACTGTGGGCCAAGTTGACGCAAGATTTGGCTGACCGCGAAGAACTGCATCAGCAGTTTCGCGAAGAAAGTTTGGTGGCTTGCCAACTCGCTGAAGGCTCGGCCACACTGCATACCGATTTCCAAATTGACCCCAGTGGCTGCTCGCGCATGTTGTTGCGTGTGGGACAAATCTCGCAACGCCGTTTGGGTCGATTGGTTCAGCGATTGCTGGAAATTGAAACCTACCGCATGATGGCTTTGCTGGGCTTGCCAGTTGCCCGCAGCGCCGTGCCAGCCTTGGCCGCTGCTGAGCAAGAGTTAGCTGATTTGGCACAAGCCATACGCAGTGCCAGCCAAGAACAAGAAGCCGATTTGTTAGAACGCTTGACCCGCTTGGCCGGTCAAGTTGAAGGCTTGTATGCCTCTCAGCATTCACGCTTTTCCGCCAGCCAAGCTTATTTTGAATTGGTCGACCGTCGTATCAAAGATATTCGCGAAACCCGCTTGCCTGGTTTTCAATCGGTGGGCGAGTTCATGGAGCGACGCTTAAGCCCCGCGCGCAGCACCTGTGACTGGGTGGCCAAGCGGCAAACCGCGCTCTCTGAACGGGTCTCGCGCATGAGCAATTTGTTGCGCACACGAGTGGATTTTCAGCAGCAGCAAAGCAGCCAAGCACTGCTGACCGCCATGAACCGCCGCCAAGGCATGCAACTGAAATTGCAAACCACAGTGGAAGGCTTGTCGGTGGCGGCCATCACTTATTACATTGCCGGACTGGTGCATTACATGGCCGAGGGCTTGCAAGCCAAGGGTTGGATTCAAAATCCCGCTATGGCCACCGCCATTGCCGTACCACTGATTGCGTTGGTGATTTGGTGGGTCACCCGCCGTTTGCATTTCAAGGTGATGAAGACAGATAAAACATGACATTCCATTTCTCAAACCCCTACACCAGCACCCGCCTTCCTGTTTTTGCTCGCAACATCGTTTCCACCTCCCACCCCTTGGCTGCCCAAGCGGGTTTACGCGTCTTGTGGCAAGGCGGTAATGCGGTGGACGCTGCCATCGCCGCTGCCGCGGTGCTGACCATCGTCGAACCTGTGAGCTGTGGCTTGGGTTCGGACGCGTTTTGTATTTTGTGGGACGGCAAAGCCTTGCATGGTTTGAACGCCTCGGGGCGTGCGCCTCAAACTTGGACGCCTGAATATTTCCAAGACAAATACGGCGCTGATGCACTGCAACCACCCAAGCGCGGCATCGACTCGGTGACCGTGCCTGGTGCGGTGGCGAGTTGGGTGGCGATGAGCGAGCGGTTTGGCAAACTGCCTTTTGCCGATTTGCTGCAGCCGGCCATAGAAATTGCCGAGCGGGGGTTTTTGCTGAGTGTGGTGGTGCAAGAAAAATGGGCGGCGGCGGTGCAAGAGCTGCAAAGCCAACCCGGCTTTGCCGAGCATTTTCTGCCCAGGGGACGCGCGCCCCAGGTAGGCGAGTTGTTTCAGTTTGCGGCAGCCGCTCGCGGTTTGCGTGCGATTGCCGACACCAAAGGCCAAGCGTTTTACGGCGGCGAAATAGCCCAAGCCTTGGAGAAATTTTCCAATGCCCACGGCGGCAGCTTGAAAGCCAGCGACTTTGCGGCCTACCAAGCCGATTGGGTCACGCCTATTTCACAAAACTACCGTGGCCACACCCTGCATGAAATTCCACCCAATGGCCAGGGCATTGCCGCGCTCATCACTTTGGGTATTTTGGGTAATTTCGATTTGGCTGGCTTGGCGCTGGACGGCGTGGATTCGCAACACCTGCAGATCGAGGCGATGAAACTGGCCTTTGCCGATGTCTACCGCTATGTGGCTGATGCGCAAAGCATGGAAGTCACTGCCCAACAGATGCTGGACCCTTCTTATTTGAAGCAACGCGCTGGCATGATTGATATGAAGAAAGCGCAAGACTTCAAG
>CANLWQ010000017.1 GCA_947494405.1 Comamonadaceae bacterium
GGGTGTGCCAAAGTCCTCATCCATGGCAGCCTTGAAGCGCAAAGCATATGCGTCTTGCCAATCAATGGCAACTGGCGCAGGCGGTACAAGCTGCAAGGCGGTGTACAAACGCTTCAAAGACGCCCGCGCATCATCCAAATGAACATCGCTGAAATTCAAAGCGCTGCGGTAATGGCTTCTCACCACAAAAAACCTGACCACCTCGGGTGCATACAGTTTCAGCACTTCACGAATGGTGAAAAAGTTATCCAAGCTTTTGGACATCTTCACATTGTCTACATTGATAAAACCGTTGTGCATCCAAATACTTGCCATGGGTTTGCCGTGAACGCCTTCGGTTTGGGCGATTTCATTTTCATGGTGGGGAAACTGTAAATCTGCACCACCGCCATGAATGTCAAAACTTTGGCCCAGCAAGTCGCAAGCCATGGCTGAACATTCGATATGCCAGCCTGGACGCCCCGCGCCAAACGGGCTTTCCCACTTGGCCTCTTGCGGTTCTTCGGGCTTTGCAGATTTCCACAGCACAAAGTCCAGCGGGTCTTCTTTGCCATCGAGCACCGCCACGCGTTCGCCGGCATGCAACTCATCTAACGACTTGCCAGACAACTTGCCGTAACCAGGAAATTTGCGCACCGCAAAATTCACGTCCCCACTGGGAACACGGTAGGCCAAGCCCTTGTCCTCCAGCTGCCCAATCAGCTTGAGCATGGAAGGCACAAAATCGGTGGCACGCGGCTCTGCAGTGGGTCGCTCAATGCCCAAGGCGTCGGCGTCTTGGTGCAAAGCCTCGATCATGCGGTCGGTTAATGAACGAATGGTTTCGCCGTTTTCGGTGGCACGGCGAATGATTTTGTCGTCAATATCGGTGACATTGCGGACATAGGTGACCTGATAACCGCTGTGACGCAACCAGCGTTGCACCACATCGAAAGCCACCATGGAGCGCGCATGTCCGAGGTGACACAAGTCATACACCGTCATGCCGCACACATACATGCGAACCTGACCCGCAATCAACGGCGTCAAGTTTTCCAAAGCACGGGTCATGGTGCTGTAAATGCGTATGGTCATGGTGAGTAAAAAAGCGCTTGCAACAAGGCAAGACTGGCAAGGGTATGTAAAAAACTCTCTACTACAATGGTTGCAGTATATCGATCCTGTCCTCTGTAAGCATTTTTTGTCGCAATGCTTGATTGAATTTTATGCCCCGCACCTATCCACTGTCTTTTGAGTATTTACCCTTGGCTTGGCGTATGGGCTTGGTTGGCCTGCTGCTTTGTGCAGCATGGGGTGTGCATGCGCAAACTTCCAGTACTTTGCAACTCAAAGGCACGCCGCATGCCGAAGTGCAAAAAGCCATGGGGCAACGCAAATGGCCGCAAGCTTTGGAACAAGTTGATACCTATTTGTTAGAGCGCCCGCGTGACCCACAGATGCGTTTTTGGCGGGCTCGATTGCTTGATCTACTCAACCGACCCGATGAAGCTTTTGCCGTGTATGAAGAACTGGCACAAGACTACCCCGAATTTCCCGAAGTGCAAAACAACCTGGGCGTGATGTATGCGGCTCGCGGCAACTGGGGACAAGCCAAGTTGGCTTTTGAACAAGCCTTGCGCAACAACCCAAGCTTTGCACCTGCACATGAAAACATGGGCGACATCTTGTTGCATCTTGCGCAACAGTCCTTCGCCAAAGCTGCAGAGCTCGAACCCGCAGCCGCCAAATCTGCTCAGCAAAAAATACTGGCTCTCAACCCTATTCTTCAACTCACTCTCAACCCTTCCAAATGACTATTCGCCGCTATTTCCTTGGCCTTGGCCTTGCACTGTCTTTACTCGGTTTTGCTCAAGCACAAACCGCTTCGCCGCAAGTTAAATTCGCCACCACTGCGGGTGAATTCGTGATTGAGCTCTACCCGGACAAAGCACCCAACACGGTAGAGAATTTTTTGGGCTATGTGCGCGACGGCCATTACAACGGCACAATTTTTCACCGCGTGATCAACAACTTCATGATCCAAGGTGGTGGCTATGACGCACGCTACATGGAAAAACCCACCCGCCCTTCCATCAAACATGAAGGCGCTGAAGTCAAAGCCAAAGGCGGGCCCACCAACACGGTTGGCACGATTGCCATGGCCCGCACCAACAACCCGCACTCGGCCAGTTCGCAGTTTTTTATCAATGTGAAAGACAACGACTTCCTCAACCATTCAGCTCCTACGGCTCAGGGCTGGGGCTATGTGGCTTTTGGCAAGGTGATCAGCGGCATGGAAGTGGTCAACAAAATCAAACAAACACCCACAGGCGCTGGCGGCCCCTTCCCCAGCGACGTACCTCAAACCCAGGTGGTCATTCAGTCTGCCGTTTTAGTGAAATAACACCATGTCAAATCCCCAAGTTGAATTGCATATCCAAGACCACGGCGTGATCACGCTGGAACTCGACGCAGACAAAGCGCCCAAAACCGTTGCGAATTTTTTGGCTTATGTGGCAGACGGCCACTATGACCAAACCATTTTTCACCGTGTTATTCCCAATTTCATGGTGCAAGGCGGCGGCATGTCTGTGGGCATGAAAGAGAAAAAAACCAAAGACAAATTGGAAAACGAAGCCAACAATGGTTTGACCAACGATTTGTATACCGTGGCCATGGCGCGCACCAACGACCCGCATTCAGCCACCTCGCAGTTCTTCATCAATGTGAAAGACAACGGCTTTCTCAACCACTCATCGCCTACAGCCAGCGGTTGGGGCTATGCGGTGTTTGGCAAAGTGGTTGCTGGTACCGAGGTGGTAGACGCAATTTGCAAAGTCAAAACTGGGCGCAAAGGTTTTCACGATGATGTGCCTAAAGAAGACGTGATCGTCGAAAAAGCTGTTCTTTTGGCATGAGCCTGGATGCCCGAGCTTGGCAACATTTAAGCTTTATTTCCGATGTGCATTTGCAAGCCAGCCAAGAAGCCACTTTCAAGGCTTGGTGTGCAGCCCTGCAAAACCTGCAAACCGACGCCTTGTTTATTTTGGGCGACCTGTTTGAGGTCTGGGTAGGCGACGATATATTGGATGCGCCTGAGGGAAATTTCGAGCGCCAATGCTGCGCGGTTTTGCGCCAAGTCGCCGACAGATTGCCGGTGTATTGGATGGTCGGCAACCGCGATTTTTTATGGGGGACAAAGGCCGCACTTCTGAGCGGCATGCAAACCTTGCCCGACCCTTGCGTGGTAAACACGCTTCAAGGACGATTACTTTTAAGCCATGGCGATGCTTTGTGCGTGGGAGATACGGCTTACCAAGCGTTTCGCCGCCAAGTCAGATCGGCCCAATGGCAAACAGATTTTTTTGCGCAACCTTTGCAGCAGCGCTTGCAAGTGGCGCGGGATTTGCGAGCCCAAAGTGAAGCTTTAAAGCAAACCCAAACCACTTGGGTGGATGTTGATAACGACGCTGCGCTGGCCTGCTTGCAGCAACACCAAGCCACGCTGATGATTCATGGCCACACCCACCAACCTGCTGTGCACGCTTTGTCTGATACACATCAACGCTGGGTACTCAGCGACTGGGATGCCCAAGCCACGCCGGCACGGGCGCAACTGCTGACATGGCAGGCGGGTCATGGGTTTTCGCGTCAAGACTTGCTGAGCTGACGCTTTTGGCGTTCATTACTTTTTAAGCAACACCCTGAGCACAGCTTGAACCCGCTGGGCGGAATCTTCTTGGTAGCTGCTGGCCAGTACTTGAGCCAAATCTTGCGCCCAAGTTTGTGCAGGGCCTGCGTCGTTGCGCTTGGTTAACAACTGAAGTTGCAACATGCGTCGCGCATCCATGAAAGCGGCAGGAGTCGCCACTTCAGCAGCGATTTCCAAACGCAACAAAGCTGTGTCAGCTGCACCCTGTGCAGGCGCTTGCAAGGCTTTGGCCCAATCAAGACGCTGTTGGGCAGTTAGCCGTGGACCCAACTCTTTGGCAGAGGGCAATTGTTCTGCTTGACGCTGCTGCCAAGCCCCCAGCAAGTGAACCAAGGTTTCACCATGGGCTTGCATAGCGAGTTTGCGCAATGCCATGTCCGCTTGTTCCAAGGCTTGGCGTTGGGCACGAAAAGCCGCGTCGCCCAAGCGCGGGCCACGGGCTTCAAACTCGGGTCTGTCACGCTGCCCACCACGTGAGGCATCGGGGCCGCGTCGGTTGCCTGTATCGCGTTCGGGGCGACGCGCACCGGCTTTGTCGCCAAAGCGTCCTGCGGGCATGGGCTCGGTTTTCTTTTGACCAGGTCTGTCGTCGCCGCGCACAGCCACCACTTTTTTAACCACCACGGGCTTGGGAGGCGCGACCACTGGTTCAGCTTCAGGGCTCACATCTGCGGTTGCATCTGCGGGTGCTTCAGTGGCTTCATCTGGGCTGACCGCAAGCGTGTCTTCAGACACTGTCGCTGGCTCGGGCGCAGCAACTGCAACAACCGCTGCGGGTGCGCTTGCAACCGGTGCGACTTGACCCGCAGAAACAGCCTGCAAATGCGCGAGTGCTTGGCGAATAAGCGCGGCGTCAGCTTTGGCAATGGCTTGATCAAGCTCAGTGGCAGCGGCCAACACGGCTTTGTCGTGCTCAGACACATTTTGCGCGGGAGCATCAGCTCGCGACTGGGTTTTGCGACTGAAAGCCTCGTCTAAGGGCTGGCGAAAAGCATCCCACAGTTTTTGCGCCAATTTGCGCTCAACCGGCACAGCTTGAGACTCGAGTTGCCAGCGTTGCTGCAAAGCTTTGACTGCATCAATGCGCAACTGAGGCGCTTCCCCCAGCGCCTTGGCTTCTTCAATCATGGCTCGTCGCAAAGCGATGCTTTGGGTTTGAGCGACGTCCAGGCCCGCATGCGCGGCCTTGATGGCGGTCTTCCACTGCGACTGCATTTCCGCAAACGCTTTTTCACTCAGGTGCCCACTGTTGCGCCAGCGTTCAGAGAACTGCTGCAATTCACGCGATTGTGTTTTCCAGTCGGTATTGCCTAGGTTGGCCTCGGTCCATGCCGCGACTTGCGCCAACAAAGCCAAACGACCTTCACGGTGTGCGGCGCCCTCGGCTTTGGCCTTTTCAAGCCAAGCTTGCACAAACGGGTAGGCGCGGTTGCAAGCTTGGTCAAAGCGTTTCCACAATCCGTGGTTGGGCAGTCCGCCTTGGTCGGTTTTTTTCCATTCGTCGCGAAGTTGACGCAAAGTGTCTTGCAATTTACGTCCGTTGATGGCGGGCACCCATTGGCTGTAATCAATGGGCGCGGCAGAAGCCGCCGCAACGGGCTCAACCGACTCAAGCGGTTCAACCGACTCCTCTGACTGCACAGGCTCAACTGACTGGGCTAAGGGCGGGGGTTGCAGCAAAGCTTCGGCTTTGGTGACGAGTTGCAAGCGAATTTCATCGGCGTGCTTGCGTTGCCAGCCTTCCAACTCGCCGGCTGCGGCCAAAGCGGTTTGCACCTTCTCCGACAAGGCGGCTTCGAGTTGCAAACCTTTGGTTTTGAGAGCTGCACGCAATTGCGCAGCAGCGGCAGACATGGCTTTGGAGTGGCCCAAGGCCACTTCTTTTTCCAAATGCTGCAACATGTCCGGCACTTGCAAAGCCATCTGACTGGCTTGGGGTGCTTCTGGTTTGGGTTTGGTTGGCACAGTCACTGGCAGAGGGGCACTGTCGCCCCTGGTCTGGCGCAATTGATCGGCCCAAGCCGGCACGGCCGGTAACGGCAAGCTTGCGTCAGCGGCGGCGGCTTGTGTCTGTTGCAATGCAGCGGCAAACGCTTCCCACACCAAAGGCATGTGCTGGTTGGTCTCAGCCACCAGCGTGGGGTATTTGGCGTCCACACTGTGCCAGTGAGGGTCGGCTTGAAGCGCCGCGAATTCATCATGCAAACGTTTCAAATCAGCTTGCAAAGCGGTTTGCTGCTCTAAGGCTTCTTGCCACGATTTGGTCGACAGCATTTCAATGCGCTGGGTTAAGAGCAGCGCAGTTTCACGCTGAACTTGGGCGCGGTGTTCCAACTCTTCAATATGCTTGATACGCTCAGCCAAGGCGTGCCGCAGGCCAGCCAAGGGTTCACGCGACAAAGCAGCGCCTGCTTTGGCCGCATCTCTTTGCCAAGCCATGGCGTCCGCCATCTTGAGCTGCGTAGCTTGCAGCAAACTTTGGGCTTTGTCGGTCCATTCCTGGGCCAACAAATCTTGTGCCTTGGTGCGCTTGATCTCATCGAGTTTTTCACGCAGCGGCTTGGCCGCCCCTTTGTCACGGGCGCTCATTTCTTTGAGTACCTGTTGCATCAACTCGGGGGAAGGGTTGCTGGCCAACCAATCCCTCAGTCGGGCAGAACGCTCGCCTGAAGTAGGTGCTGTTAAAGCACCCGCGGTTAAAGCATCTAGCGTGGCGAGGTCGGGGGCGCTGTCAGAAGACGTGGTCACAGTGTTTCAAATAGGTTGGTTAAAGCCCGAGAATGAGCCGAAAGGCCTATTGTGACAGGGCGCAAGGGGTAAAAGCTTAAAATCGAGCCATGCCTCTTTTTGAATCTTTTCGTCAAGCCCTGAAAGTTTTCGCCTCCGACATAGGCGACGGTTTTTTTCTCATTACCCACAGCGGCCTGGCCTTGCTCGGATTGGGTGTGTTTTGCGCCATGGTCCTGATTGGTACACAGCCCAATTTGCGCTCCGCAGCAGAAATTGAATTGATCGACTGGCTGCAAACACGCCACGTCATAGACCTGAGTTTTGACACCAATGCGGAGGCGGTGGATCGCGCCACCGCTACCGACCCACGCGACTTGCCCACCGACCAAGCCAACATCGCCATGTGGCTGAGTCGCAAATACCGCGTTGCGCCCGAACCCATCAGCGCTTTGGTGGTGGAGGCGTTTGAGATTGGGCCGCGAAACCGCATTGACCCCACACTGATTTTGGCGGTCATGGCCGTCGAATCCAGCTTTAACCCGTTTGCCCAAAGCACAGCAGGGGCTCAAGGTCTGATGCAAGTGCGCACCAAAATCCATACCGAAAAATACGATGATTTTGGCGGTGATTTAGCTGCTTTTGACCCCATCGCCAATTTACGCGTAGGGGTTGCGGTACTCAAGGAAGCCATTGCCCGCAACGGCTCTGTAGAAGCCGGTTTGCGCCAGTATGTGGGTGCAGCCAACAGCGGTGAAGACGGCGGCTACATTGCCAAAGTTTTGGCCGAACAGCAGCGATTACAAGAAGTCGCTCTAGGGCGTTTGGTGCCCTTTACCAACCCCAAACCGACAGAGACCGAAGACAAATGAAATGCCCTTTTTGCGCACATGTGGAGACCCAGGTCATGGAGACCCGCATGTCTGAAGAAGGCGATTCAATTCGCCGGCGGCGCTCTTGCAGCCACTGCGAAAAACGTTTCACCACTTACGAGCGCACCGATGTCAGTTTTCCTGCGGTGGTTAAAAAAGATGGTCGGCGCATAGAGTTCGATCGCGCCAAATTGCGCGGCTCGTTCAATCTGGCGTTGCGCAAGCGCCCTGTCAGCACCGAGCAAGTCGATGCGGCCATTGAACGCATCGAGGAAAAACTGCTCACGCTTGGGCAACGCGAAGTGGCCTCCACACGCATTGGTGAATTGGTGATGCGCGAGCTGAAAAAACTCGACAAAGTCGCTTATGTGCGCTTTGCCAGTGTGTACCGAAGCTTCGAGGACGTAGACGAGTTCAAAACCTTGGTTGACGAATTCCGTCGTTGATTTTTGCGGTACTTAAGTCACCCGGTGAAAGTGCATAGCGCACACCCTTGACTGCCCCCGCCGTTGCAAGATGGCGGGCATGAAATACAGGCACTTACTCCCCACAAGCTCTGCACAACTCAGGGGCTACACCCTGCTGGAGTTAATCACGGTCATCGCCTTGACCAGTATCTTGCTGGGGGTGGCCAGCCCTTGGCTGCAACAGTGGCTGTGGCGAATGCAAGTGGAAGCCGTGGTGCAATCGTGGAGCGCAGACTTGCAAACCGCAAGGTTGCAAGCGCTGCGATCAGGGCAAGCCTTGCGCCTGCAGCGCTTAAACCACTGCCAAAGCCTGCCTTTGGTCAATGGCGACTGGCGCTGTGGATGGCAGTTACACAAAGTGGATGGCAACAACGCTTTGGTGGTTTTGAATCATGTACTGGCGGGCGAGGTGATGGTGCAGATGAGCCCCGCACACAATAGCTTGGACATCAATGCCATGGGCGAACCCGTGGCGGGCGGCTTGCGTTTGGTGGTGCAAGCCAAGCGAAGCACAGCCGCGTCTTTGGGGCGCGTCATTTGCATCAATATCGCGGGGCGCTTGCGGGTTTTGGCGGGCAACACATGCACATAAACCCTGCAAGCCGTCGATGGGCGGGGTTTGCCACGCTCGACGCATTGGCCGGCTTGATGCTTTTGAATTTGCTTTGTCTGGGTGTGCTGGCTGGGCAATGGCAAGCGCTGCAAGCGCAGCGCGACGCCCTCGCCATGCAAACCGCGGTGGCCTTGGCACAAGATTTGTGGGAGCGCATGCAAATCAATCCACAAGCTGCCCTCGCCTACCAGCTTCAGCTCGGTCAAACTGTGCCCGCCCTGGACTGTCAGTCCCGCGCTTGCAGTTTGGACAACTGGGCGCAAGCGGATTTGGCAGCATGGCTGGGCAACGTGAAGCTGCGGATTCCTGGTGCACAAACCCAGTTGCTCACCAACAGCCAAGCGCAGGTGCAGTTGTTGCTGGCTTGGCCTGTCAGCGAGTGGCTGCCCAAGCCAGACAGCAATGCGATCAAAGAATGTCCCGTAAACCACCGCTGCTGGCAAACCCGTTGGACCTTATGAGTACCTCGCGCTACCAACAACAGGGTCACACCTTGGTGCAAAGCTTGGTGGGCATGGTCTTGTCGGCCTGGGTTTTGTCCGCGGCATTTGCGGCTTTCGCATGGGTGCAAAACAATCACCAACATATGCAAACCATGGCCGAAGTGCATGAGCGCCTGCATGCAGCCTTGGCCTTGATTCAAACGCGGGTGAGTCGCGCCGGTGCTCCCGCTTTGCAATTTGATGCACAAGGGCAAGTCAGTTGGTTACCGCTGCCCTTCAGCCTACAAGGCAGCAACAGCAGTTTTTCATTAACCCACCACAGCAGCCTCACCCCCGCCGATTGCCAAGGCCACCAAGCCTCTGCTTCGCCATTCATTCAAGACGACTTCAAGCGCAGCGCCCGTTACGAGCTCAGTTGCAAAGACACACTGCGCAGCAACACCAATTACCAAGCCTTGTTAGACAACATCCAACAACTGAACTTTATGTATGCACAGGCTCTGCCCGGGGCTGTGCCACAAATGCAATGGCGCACTGCCAACCAAGTGAGCGACTGGCAAGCTGTACGCGGGCTGCAAGCTTGTCTGCAAACCAAGCAAACGGGCGCAAGCCTTCTTGCAACCCCATCTTGCAACACAGGGCTTGCATTGGCGCCACCCGCTTTGGCTTGGCGCGGGGTGGCTCATTTGCGCCATGCCAAGCCATGAAGCAGCAATATGGTTTGGCGCTGCCTGTGGTTGTGGTGTTGTCCGGCCTGTGCAGCTTGCTGTTGTTGGCCGAGTGGCGCAGCTTGGTTTGGGCACAGGCTTTGGGACACAGCGCGGCGCTTCGCTGGCAATTGCAGCAAAGCGCTTTAGACGCCCTGCGTGTGGCTGTAGAGGACATTCGCCACAACACCACAGACTCGCGGTACCACATGGGCACAAGCACCGATACACATGCATTTTTTCCTCGCACGACGCCAGAGTGGCAGGTGTTGCAAACGCGGTTGGCGGTCAGCGATTGCCAAAACGGCATTTGCCGCTCTTTGGGCCCCGACAACCCGTTTTTATCGCCTTGGTTGGCGCGGCTTGGTAAAGGCCAAACCATTCCCGCTATTGCAGGACAAACAGTCAGCTATTGGGTGGAAATTTTGCCCACCTCCACCACCGTTCAAAGCGATCAAACTTTTCTCTACCGCATTACTGCTTTGGCGCAAAGTGCAAACAACGGCCCGCTGTCGGCATGGCAAGCCGTGTGGCAAGCCCAGCCCAACGCACCCGACAGTTTGGCCTCCCCCCTGCGCTTAAACGAGTTCACTCGCTTACTGCCCTTGCTGCCATGAAAGCTGCCCCTCAAGGCTTTAGCCTCATCGAGTTGCTGGTGGTGATGGCGCTGGTGGCCATACTCAGTAGCTTTGCACTTCCCGCCTACCAAGGCAGCCAACAACGCGCCCAACGCACCTTGGCCAAACTCGCTTTGATGAAAACCGCGCATTGGCTAGAGCGTTCGGCCAGCGCTTCGGGCAACTACGCTACGCTTGTCCCCGACGCGGTTTGGCAAACCACCGAGTTGCGCTACCGCGTGGATTTGCAATCTCAGGCCAATGAGTTTGTTTTAAAGGCTGTCCCCTTGGGCGCGCAAGCCCAAGATGCTTGCGGCAGTTTCACCCTCAACCATGTGGGCGAGCGCGGCGTGAAAAACGCATCCTTGACCGCGGCGCAGTGCTGGGGCAGGTAGGCGCTGTCAGCATGTCGATAATGGCGTGTATGAACTGGTCTGCACTTGACACCTCCCACATGGCCCAAGCTTTGGCTTTGGCTGAGCAAGCCCTTTTCATCACCACACCCAACCCGCGAGTGGGCTGCGTCATCGTTTCAGCCACGGGGCAGGTGCTAGGCCTTGGCCACACCCAAGCCGCGGGACAAGCCCACGCGGAAATCATGGCGCTGCGGGATGCGCAGGCCTTGGGCCATGAGGTGAAAGGCGCCACCGCTTATGTGACGCTAGAGCCTTGCGCCCACCAAGGCCGCACAGGGCCGTGTTGCGATGCGCTGGTGGCCGCAGGTGTGGCCAGAGTGGTGGCCAGTGTGCAAGACCCCAACCCCCAAGTGGCCGGTCTGGGCTTTGCCAAGCTGCGGGCAGCAGGCATACAAGTCGATGTCGGCCTAGGTGAACAAGAGGCCACCGAGTTGAACATCGGTTTTTTCAAACGCATGCAGCAAGCCAGGCCTTGGTTGCGCATGAAAACCGCGCAATCGCTGGATGGGCAAACCGCTTTGCTCAACGGCCAAAGCCAGTGGATAACAGGCGAAGAGGCTCGCTTGGATGGCCACCATTGGCGAGCGCGCGCCTGCGCCGTGTTAACAGGCATAGGCACGGTTTTGCAAGACAACCCCTTGTTAAATGTGCGTGGTGTTTCCACGCCGCGCCAGCCGCATTTGTTGTTGGTGGACTCGCGCTTGCAAACACCTTTGCATGCCCGGTTGTGGGATACCCCTCGCACTGTGGTCATCTACCACGCCACGCGAGACACCGCTCTTGAAGAAGCACTGAAGGCCAAAGGCGCTGAATTGGTGTGTTTGCCAGGTGCTGGCGAGAAAGTGGACTTGGCCGCCATGCTGCAAGACATGGGTCAACGCGCTTACAACGAGGTGCATGCAGAGGCCGGCCACAAGCTCAATGGATCACTTTTGAATGCGGGCTTGGTCGATGAGTTGCTGATGTATCTGGCCCCCTTACTCATAGGGCCAGGCCAGCCATTCGCCGCCTTGCCCACATTGGTGCAACTCGAGCAAGCTGCGTCTTGGCGCTTCGTCAGTCACACCGCTTTAGGGTGCGACTTACGCCTCTTGGCCAGACCGCTGCGCTGATCTGCCAAAATAGCACCATGTTCACCGGCATCATTACCGGCGTGGGGCGCATCGCCGCCGTTCACGACCTGGGTCGTTCTTTGGATCATGGCAAACGCCTTGAGATCAGCACACCTGCGCTTTATTTAGATGATGTGGGCCTGGGAGACAGCATCGCCATCAATGGCGCTTGCATGACAGTCACCAGTTTCAACCCCACAGAAAACCTTTTCACCATCGATATTTCAGCTGAATCGCTGAACAAAACCGCCGGCCTGAATGAGGTGGGCACCACCTTGAATTTAGAAAAAGCTCTGCGTGCCAATGACCGTCTGGGCGGACACATTGTGTCGGGCCATGTAGACGGCATAGGTGCTGTACATCGCTTTGAGCAAATTGGCGAAAGCTGGTTGTTGCAAGTGCTGGCCCCGCCCAGCTTGGCCAAGTATTTGGCCTACAAAGGCTCCATCACTGTCAATGGCGTCAGCCTCACGGTGAACCAGTTTGAAGATCAGGATCAGGGCTGTATGGTTTCCATCAACCTGATTCCCCACACGATTGAAAACACCGCACTGGGTCAATTAAAAACCGGCAGCGCTGTGAATTTAGAAATAGACACCGTCGCCCGCTATGTAGAGCGCATGCTCAGTTGGGGTGCCACCTTGAAAGCCTCTGTATGACAGCACCGCACAGCACTGTGAGTATTTCTCCCTTGGCCGATATCGTGGCCGAGATGAAGGCCGGCCGCATGGTCATTTTGGTGGATGAGGAAGACCGCGAAAACGAAGGCGACTTGGTGTTGGCGGCTGACCATGTGACGCCTGAGGCCATCAACTTCATGGCGCGCTTTGGCAGGGGTTTGATTTGCCTCACCCTCACCCGCCAACATTGC
Source organism: Comamonadaceae bacterium (assembly GCA_947494405.1). Taxonomy (GTDB): domain Bacteria; phylum Pseudomonadota; class Gammaproteobacteria; order Burkholderiales; family Burkholderiaceae_C; genus Limnohabitans. Next base: position 12,537 of record CANLWQ010000017.1, read on the forward strand.
GAGCATTTGAAATTGCCGCCCATGGTCGAGCGCAATGGCACGGTCTACAGCACAGCGTTCACGGTATCGATTGAAGCGGCTCAAGGTGTGACCACCGGTATTTCTGCCGCCGACCGCGCCCGCACCGTGCAAGTGGCTGTGGCCAAGAACACCAAGGCCAGCGACTTGGTGCAGCCCGGGCATATTTTCCCTTTGCAAGCGGTGGATGGTGGTGTGCTCATGCGTGCCGGTCACACCGAGGCGGGTTGCGATTTGGCGGCCATGGCCGGTTGTACGGCAGCTTCTGTGATTTGCGAAATCATGAAAGACGACGGCACCATGGCGCGCTTGCCCGACTTGATGACTTTCGCCGCTGAGCATGGCTTGAAAATTGGCACCATTGCCGACCTGATCGAGTACCGCAGCCGCACCGAATCTTTGGTGACCAAAGTCAGCAGCCGTGCCATGAGCACTGCACACGGCGAATTCACTGCCCACGCCTACAAAGACCTGACCAGCGACAGTGTGCACATGGCCTTGGTGCGCGGCAGTTGGACACCAGACCAAGAAGTGCTGGCACGTGTGCATGAACCTTTGTCGGTACTCGATGCGCTTGAGCCCCAACGCATCATGCATTCATGGAGCTTGGACGCTGCACTGTCTCGGGTTTGCGCGGAAGGCGCTGGCGTGGTGGTGTTGCTCAACTGCGGTGAAAGTGGCGAACAACTCTTAAGCCAATTTGAAGGCTTGGCTCGCTCTGCACAAGCCCCCGAGCGCGGGCGCATGGATTTGCGCACCTACGGCATAGGCGCACAAATTTTGCGTGACTGCGGTGTGCACAAAATGCGCCTCATGGGCAACCCAAGGCGCATGCCCAGCATGACCGGCTATGGCCTTGAAATCACTGGCTACCTCTCTAAGGAATGATATGCACCACCCCGACTTAAGCGCTACGCGTGCCGATATGGATGGCAGCGCCCTGCGTATTGGCTTGGTGCAAGCCAGGTTCAACCCCGACATCACCAACGCCTTGGCACAAGCTTGCAAAGCTGAATTACTGTCTTTGAAAGTCTCCGCTGACAACATCCAACACATTCAAGTGCCTGGTGCCTTGGAAGTGCCTGTGGCCTTGCAAGCCTTGGCGCAAACCCAGCAGTTTGATGCGCTGATTGCTTTGGGCTGCATCATTCGTGGCGAGACCTACCATTTTGAATTGGTGGCCAATGAGTCGGGCTCTGCCATCACCCAGTTGGCCTTGGACCACGGCTTGCCGATTGCCAACGCCATACTCACCACGGAAAACCTGCCCCAAGCCGTGGCGCGCCAAACCGACAAAGGCCGCGATGCAGCCCGTGTGGCTGTAGAGATGGCGCTCTTGATGAAAAGCCTGTCATGACCGATCACAGCTTACGCCGCGCCAGTGCACGCGCTGCACGCACCCGAGCACGTGGTTTTGCCTTGCAAGCGCTTTACCAAGTGATGGTGGGCGGCAACCCAGCCGATGAAGTCGACACCTTCACCCGCGACCTCAGCGGCTTTCACAAAGCCGACGCGGTGCATTTTGATGCGCTGCTGCACGGTTGCGCCGAACAAGCGGCTGCATTGGACGCGCTCATACTGCCGGTGCTTGACCGCAAGCTGAGCGAACTCTCTCCGATTGAACACGCGGTGTTATGGATTGGCGTGTATGAGTTGCAGCACTGCATAGACATTCCTTGGCGCGTGGTGCTGAATGAATGCATAGATTTAGCCAAAGAGTTTGGCGGCACCGATGGTCACAAATATGTGAACGCGGTGCTCAACCAACTGGCGCTGCAATTGCGCGAGATCGAGGTTCAGTCAGAACGTCAAACCGCAACCAGCCCATCCCCCACGGCAGCCACAGAATAAGCATGCGCATCACGCAACGCGCCCAACGCATCGAGCCTTTTTATGTGATGGAGATGGTCAAAGCCGCCCAGCGCATTGCGCAGGAAGTGAGGCACAGCGATCAGCCCATGGTGTTTCTCAATATTGGTGAACCCGATTTCACTGCCCCGCCCTTGGTTCAAGCGGCTGCTGAACGCGCCATTCACGATGGCCGCACGCAGTACACGAATGCCTTAGGCTTGGACGCTTTGCGTGAGCGCATCA
>CANLWQ010000018.1 GCA_947494405.1 Comamonadaceae bacterium
CACGGTTCCATTGGCTTTGATGTGCCCAAAAATTTGACTGGGGTTGCTGTCTTGTACCCGGTTCAAGGCCACGCTTTGGGTACTGGGTTGTTCGAAATGAACCGCAGCTTGCGAACCCACATTGAAACTTTGCCAAAGCAGCGCAGCTTTGTCGCTGGTTTGTTTGACCGTCATCACTGCACCAGACTGCGACACATTGGCCGTGCCCGCAGTCACTTGTCCGCCGGTAGGCAGTTGCGTGGCGGTGGGTGCAGCCAAAGGCTGTGCATAGCAGGCAAAGGTGAAACCTATGCAAATCAGTGCGGCTACCAAAGGCTTGATGAAAAAGTGAGACACCTTGTGTGGCAGCGCTGCCGCCAGCATAGGCTTGATGCTTGTGCCCCCCACGCCTTGGCCCTTGGCAACTTCAGGCACCGCCACAAACGTGGCTGTTGCCGGGTTCCAAATGACTTTAAAGCAATGGTTCATCTTGATTGCAACCAGGCTTGTTAAAAGGCCCAATTGGCATTAAGCCAAAACCGGTTCATAGCCAATGACCCGTCTTGGTCTTGCCCCGTGCTGGTGGGGTTGGGGTTGTGTCCCAAGCGTCTGGCCACCATCGCTTTGAGGCTGATGCCATTGGCGCTGACAAAGCCGTAACCCACGCCATAACCCTTCAGTTCAAAAGCATTCAATGCAGCCGAGCTGTAGGGGTTGACGCGCACTCGCCCATGGTCATAAAACGCAAACCAAGTATTGTTGATATTCAAGCGGTGGCGAAACTCAATATTCAGCAATCGACCCGAAGAGCCACCTGCCTCGCTGCTGGGATAAGCCCTGACCCCGGACATGCCTCCCAGATAAAACTTCTCCGAGGAATCTAAGTGGGTCTTACTTTGCTGTCCATTCAGTGCCGCATACAAAGACATGCTGTAGCTCAGGTCTTGTATGCGTGTGAAGTTGTATTTGATTTTTTCAAAATGCCCGGTATTCAAGCTGTCTGATGTGTCTGTCTTTTTCTTCAAGCGGCCACCTGCGCCCATCAGCTGCCAGTTTGAGACGCCGCCCCCTGCCCAATCATCATAAAACTGACCTTGCAGTCCGGCGTTCACAGCGCGAGTGTTGTAGCTGGTCACCACTTCTTCGCTGCGCAGGTTTTCATAGGTCTTGACATCCCAACTCAGCACCGCATTGAGCTTGTAGCGGCTTCGCCATGCCAATGGGTAAGTTGTTTCCAGTCCAAAGGCATTGGCATTTCCTCTCAGGGGCAGGGCAGTGAAGGCCACATCCGTGACTTTGTAATTCAGGCGTGAGCCATTCAGCCCCAGCGACCCACCCCTGTGGCCCACAGGCCACTGGTAGGCGGCTCTCACGTAATCGCTGCCCTTAGAGCTCATCGCGTTGGCCGTGAATTGATCGCCTAGGCGCAAAGGGCTGTTCAACTTGAAGCCCAAACTTACTCTGTCTTGGCCGGTAGAGCGAGCGCCTGCGTTGTCGGCAGAGCTGTCTATGGACATGGCTGGCAAATCTAGCGTGGTCACCACAAAATCAGTCTGCCCCGCTTGCGCACCTTGCATCAACTGCCCATTGACACGAATGCCTGCCAAATCGGACAGCACTGCCAAGGCGCGGTCTATATTGTTTGAATTGAGCTTGGCGCCTATGGGCTGAAACGCATAAATAGTTTCTCGAATACGTTGGGCGTCAACCCGTTTGGAGCTGGGCCCATCCATCAGCACTTTGCCAAACGTGGCTTCGGTGATTTCAATCGTGACAACACCATTGGCAATGTCTTGCGTCGGCAACTTGGTTTGCACCACATAGCCCGCTGCACGGTACAGATTGGCCACAGACATGGCAGCTGATTCCAGTTTGGCAAAGTCGATGGGACGGCCCAACATATCCTTGGTTAATCGATTCAGTACATCATCAGCAAACAAGCTGTTGCCCACCCATAGGAACTGAGACACAACAACAGTGGCTCCACCCCTGTTTATCTGTTGAGATTGAACCGGTGGCAAGCTGCTGCTGGGTGGTTTCGACGGAATATTGAATTCACGTCCTGTTGGGTTGCTTTGCTGCAAGCTGCCTGCATTGGGCAAGGTGTCTGCAAGAGCAAGCGGTGTAGCCAGCAGGCAGCACACAGCCCAGCACAGGGTGCGTGTGCTGAAGCCTTGTGTAAATCCTGCACAGTACAACTGCATAGCGGGGCGTGAAAGCTTGTCGGACTGGGTTTATATCAATCGGGTCGACCAAAACCTTTCTTCAAAATGCAAGCTAATGCCTTTGCAATCCGTAAGATCACCTTCCATGAAGTCTTTGAAGTTGAAACAGTTTTTTTGTCTTTGCATAGGTATTGGCTTGCTATGGGCAGCCGGTGTGCAAGCGGCATGGGCTGGCGAAACACAGGCAAGCCCTGGCCATTTCAGCTATTCGGTCTTTATTGACGAGAGCCGACAAATGGGGATTGAGTCTGTTCAAAACCAAACCTTCAAACCGCTGAACGATATAAAAAAGTTGAGTTTTTCGGGTCATTCGGTGTGGCTCAAAATTGAGCCATTGGGTGCTGAGCCAGATTCAGACGCACAGTCTTTAAAGTTCTTACCAGCCTTTCTGACAGAGGCAACGGTTTACAAACCCAATGAATTCGATCCCAGTCAATGGGAAAGCCAGACCTATGCTGCCCAAGCGGTGTCAAGGCCCCTGTCTTTAGGCGTACTGCAAAACAACAGTCCCATTTATTTGCGATTGCAGTCTGAGATCAATTTCCGCTTGAACGTGCTGGTGGATGAGCAAGAACGCATCGAACTGATTCAACGCAGATTCGATATGTTCGTCATCATGATCTCCACCCTGATGCTGCTGGCGTCGGTGTTTGCCATTGTCAGAATGGTCATCCGATTCAACTGGGTGAGTTTGGGTTTGTTTTTTATCTCCATCGCCTTGGCCACTTCATGGATCAGTGCCATGGGCATGTTGTCGTTTTTAACCGGTGTAGATCAAACACTGGTTCACCAGATTTTTCCCGTTGCAATGATCGCAGGGATTCTTTCGTTCTTTTTTATTTGGATGAACTTGGCAACTCAGTTGTTCAAAGGTGGTCAATGGGTTAAGTATTTATGGGCATTGTGGGCAGTATTTTTCGCTAACTTTGTGTATGCATTCATAGACCCTTTGTCGGCCTTTTCAGTCATTGAGGTTGTGTACAAATTTGGTCAAGTGTTTTGCATTATTTTATTGGTAGCGCAAGGCGTGGTTGCCAGACATCAGTTGCGAATGCGATCTGAAAAAATCTTGTTTGTTGCTTTGCTGTTATCTCTGATGCTGCCTTTCCCACGAGCGTCTAATTTGTTCTCGCCGATCGTCAATTCATTTGGGGTGGAAGGCATACCCTTGTTTTTCGGCATCATGTTTGCCAGATCCATTGTTCCGCTGGGCATCATTCTGTTAACGGCTTGGACCTACGACCTCTTGGTGAGTGAGCGTGTCAAATCACTGCAAACCAAGCTTCAAAATACCAATGAAGCCTTAGAAAAAGAATCTGTTCGCTTGAAGCAACAAAAACAGTTTATTGGCATGCTGACCCATGAATTGAAAAATCCCTTGATGGCCAGTGCCATGGCGCTGAGTTCCATTCGACAACGACTGGCAGGAGACGATCAGTCCTTGCAAAGGGTCAACGCCATCAGCTATTCCTTGGATGAAATTGACGGCATCATTGAACGCTGCTCTGAAATTGACAAATACGAACAAGGCTATATACCTGTCAGCATTGAACCCTTGCCGCTTGGCGTCATACTGAGCGTGGTTAAAAACAGCCAGGCCAATGAACGCATTTACACCATTGTTCGGGGGTGTGATGAAAGTTTGGTGGTTCACACCGATCTTTACTATGTCAAAGCCATTCTCAACAACCTGCTTAACAACGCCATCAAATACGCGGTGACAGAGAGCTTGATAGAGTTCAAAGTGGAGGCTGTTCGCCAGGCCAATGTCACCAACATTGTGTTCACCGTTTTGAATGAAGTGCCGCCAGAGGGCGCACCCAACCCTGAGCTTGTTTTTCAACGCTATTACCGATCTGAATCTGCCAAACAACAATCTGGCGCAGGTTTGGGGTTGTGGTTGGCTCAGTCAATGGCCTACGCGCTGGGTACAGAGATTCATTACGCTCACCAACATAACAATGTCACTTTTCAGTTTGCGATCAGGGCATGAGCATGAATGAAGAAAAAGACCTAGCCGCCACTGAAGACCTGGAAACCCAAGACTTGGGAACAGTGCTTTTGGTTGAAGACAATTTGCGAGTGAGCGATGAACTGTCTTTGGTGCTGACAGCTTCGGGCTACGCCACGCGTTGTGCGTATGACGGTGAACATATGCGTGCCATGCTGGCCATGACGACGCCCGATGTGGTCATGCTGGACCTGAACTTGCCCAATGAAGACGGTATCAGTTTGTGTAAATGGCTGAGAGATGTTTACCCTTTTATAGGCATTGTGATGTTGACCGCCAGAGTCATGGGCAGCGAACGCACAGAAGGCTACCAAGCAGGTGCTGATGTTTACCTGACCAAACCCACCCGGCCCGAAGAAATACTGGCTGTGGTTCGCAATTTAATGCGCAGGCACGACAGACACGGTTCAAGCGCCTTGGTGACAGCCCAAGTGTGGACCTTGCACCAAAAAAGCATGTCTTTGAGCGCGCCCGATGCGGATGTGTTGAGTTTGACACCTAAAGAGACCGTGGTGCTGTTCACCTTGGCCCAGACAGCGACCCACTGCACCTACGAGGATTTGATTAACAAGCTAGGTGGGGACTCGCCGCGCACGACCTTTGACAAGGTGCGTTTAGAAGTGTTGATCAGTCGTCTTCGCTCTAAATTATTCAAATTCAAGGCCCAAGCCTTTGAAATCAAAACCATACATGGCTCTGGCTACCGATTGTCTAGGCCCCTGAAGTTGCGCACAAACTAAGCGGCAAAGGCAGCCGCAACTGCATTAATCATCAGCTTCGGTGTGAATGACCCCTTATTCATGTTTTGGCGACTGGTGTCGATCTAATCATTGTCAAGAGGCTCAACTCGAGCATCTGCCGATTTTGAGGACTTCGCCATGGGCTATCTGATTTCGTTTTTGTTAGGCATATTTGTAGCAACCATTGGCGTCAGTGGTGCTGCCTCGGTGCTTGATAAAGCAGTGAAAACGACTCAGGCTTATATGAAAGAGTCGGTTAAGTAGGCGATTTCTCGGTGTTTGCTGTGCTGGAATTGAAGTGGTCTAAGAAAAGATGAATCACTTGTTCTTGTGCACTGCCTTGCCACCATGAGGCCTGCCGCCAAGCACTGATGTCAATCATGGCTGAAGCCACCAGCAAAATAAACACCCCTGTGAACAGGCCAAACAGACCGCCCAAAGTACGGTGAGCAGGTTGAATTCCGCTTCGCGTAAAAAGTTTGCGATGTAAAGCCACGGATTGGTGGCCAATCAATAAAGTGCCTAAAAGAGCTATCAGCGCACCTAAGTCATTCCTATAGGCTTCACCAGCTCCACCTAATGGCAACCATGCCGCCACAACAGGCCCCATCTTGATGACCGCAACAAAAGCTGCAACAAAACCTATCATCGAAAGTGCTTGTGGAAGCCAACCGCGGCATGCCCCGATTCCAATGGAAATAATAATGGTTGCTATAAATAACCAATCGAGCAGATTCAACGACCACATTTTTTAATTATTGATTTGAAGTTTCTTATTCCATCTTAACTGGTGCTCATACCCAGCTTGTTCAACAAAGCCTGATCCTTTTGCCAATCTGGGTTGCCAGTGGTGAGTAATTTATCGCCGTAAAAAATAGAATTGGCCCCCGCCATGAAACACAGGGCTTGTATGGCTTCGCCCATTTGCTGCCTTCCAGCAGACAAACGCACACGCGCTTGGGGCATGGTGATGCGAGCTACTGCAATCGTGCGAACGAACTCCAGCAAGTCAAGGGACTCGGTGCCATGCAATGGGGTGCCTTCGACTTGAACCAAGTTGTTGATGGGCACGGATTCTGGGTAAGGCGTCAGGTTAGCGAGTTGGTGCACCAAACCAGCCCTTTGTGCGCGGCTTTCACCCATGCCAACAATGCCGCCGCTGCACACATTCATGCCAGCCGCGCGCACATGGGCCAAGGTATCGAGACGCTCTTGGTAGTCCCGCGTGGTGATGATGTCGCCATATAACTCTGGCGTGGTGTCTAGGTTGTGGTTGTAGTAATCCAAGCCAGATTGTTTCAACATGTCCGCTTGGGTTTCAGTCAACATGCCCAGTGTGCAGCAGGCTTCCATTCCCAGCGATTTCACCGTGCGAACCAGTTCAGCAACTTTTTCTACATCACGGTCTTTGGGTTCGCGCCAAGCTGCACCCATGCAAAAACGGCTGGCGCCGTTCTTTTGGGCTTCTAGCGCAGCGGCTTTGACCGCTTCAACATCCAGCATTTTTGAAGCTTCCACACCGGTGTTGTAGTGAACCGATTGGGGGCAGTAGCCGCAGTCTTCGGGGCAGCCACCGGTTTTAATGGACAAAAGAGTGGAGAGTTGAACTTCGTTGGGATTGAAATGTTCGCGGTGAATTTGTTGGGCCTTGAACATCAAGTCGTTGAAAGGCAAATTGAACAAGGCTTCGATGGATTGACGGCTCCACACTTCGTCAGAATTTTCTAAGGGCTTAGAAAGCTTTGTGGGCTTAAGGAAATGAACAGGCTGTGCTTGCTGTGTAACTGCGGTAGGCATAATTGATAGACGATTTTTCTGAATAATGTTGAATATAGCAACAAATAATCTGGTTCAACCACAAGAGGTTTTTTCTGAGTACGCATTCTTCGCAATTGGTGCAACGCAGTTTGCACAGTGTTTGGCACCCTTGTACGCAAATGCAGCACCACGAGACTGTGCCATTGGTGGCCGTTCAACGTGGCAGCGGTCCTTGGCTTTATGACCATGATGGCAAGCGCTACTTAGACGCCATCAGTTCTTGGTGGGTGAACCTGTTCGGTCATGCCAACCCACGTATCAATACTGCTTTGAAAAACCAACTCGACACTTTGGAGCATGCCATGTTGGCTGGCTTTACCCATGAGCCGGTGGTGTCTTTATCCGAAAAGCTCTCGGCCTTGACCGATGGTGTCTTGGGACATTGTTTTTATGCTTCAGACGGTGCCAGCGCGGTAGAGATTGCGTTAAAGATGAGTTTTCACAGTTGGCGCAACCAAGGGCTTGGCGGCAAACAAGAGTTTGTGTGTTTGAAGGGCGGCTATCACGGAGAAACAGTCGGAGCTCTGGCTGTCACCGATGTACCTATATTCAGGGATGCTTACGACACTTTGCTGAAACCGGTGCATACCCTGATGTCGCCGGACGCCAGACAGGCCATGCCGGGTGAGTCGGCAGACCAAGTGGCGCTGCGTGCGGCAGCTGAACTTGAAACCTTGCTCAAGGAACGGGCCGCGCATATCAGTGCGGTGATCATCGAGCCCTTGGTGCAATGCGCTGGCGGCATGGCCATGCACAGCCCGGTGTTCGTGCAGGAGGTTAGGCGCTTATGCACCGCCTTCAATGTGCATTTGATCGCGGATGAAATTGCGGTGGGCTGTGGGCGCACCGGCCATTTCTTTGCTTGCCAGCATGCAGCTGTGTGGCCTGATTTTTTATGTCTGTCCAAAGGTATCAGTGGAGGCTATTTGCCCTTGTCACTGGTGATGACCCGAGACGATGTTTACGCTTCTTTTTACAGCGACAGCATGGCGCGTGGCTTTTTACATTCGCATTCCTACACAGGCAATCCACTGGCGTGTAGAGCTGCTTTGGCCACATTGGAAATATTCGAGCAAGACAATGTGATTACCCAAAACCGAGTGCTGGCAGATCGACTCAGCAGCGCGCTTGCACCCTTGGCCGTTCACGAGAAGGTGAAGCACTTTCGCCAGCAAGGCATGATCTGGGCATTCGATGCGCAAGTGCAAGACCCGCAACTTGCCGCCACTTTTTCCAGGCGCTTTTTTGCCAGTGCGCTGAAGCATGAATTGCTGTTGCGACCCATAGGCACCACTGTTTATCTGATGCCACCTTATATATTGACCGATGCAGACACGCAGTTTTTGGCCCAGCGCTTGCAAACTGTTTTTGATGAAGTGATGAGCGCGTGAATTTTCCCAAACTGCATGTGTTGGCGTCGCTTTTGTCGACATTGGATACCCAGGGCTTGCGTCGGGTGAGGCGCACGGTGGAGTATGGCAATCAAGGGCATATGTTGGTAGATGGTCGACGGTTGCTCACCTTCAACAGCAACGATTACTTGGGCTTGGCCTCACATCCCCAAGTGGTGGAGGCTCTCAAAGAAGGCGCATCGTTGTATGGTGCAGGCAGCGGTGCTTCGCACCTCATTAGCGGCCATTCACAAGCCCATGACCGGCTGGAAGAATTGCTGGCCGCATTTTTATCGCCATATCTCCCATCTGCGCGGGCTCTGTATTTCAGTACCGGCTATATGGCGAACTTAGGCGTACTCACCGCCTTAGCTGGCACTGCTGCAGGCGATATTTGTTTTTTCTCTGACAAGTTGAACCACGCCTCACTGATTGACGGCATACGTTTAACCCGTGAGCCTTTTCAAATTTATGCCCATGCAGACATGGCCGATTTATCGCTGAAGCTGTCTGCTTGTGAACTTGGCACCAAGGTGGTGGTGACCGATGGCGTGTTCAGCATGGATGGCGATATGGCGCCACTGCCCGAGCTGCTTCGCTTGTGCGAGCAACATGGCGCATGGTTGCTGGTGGACGATGCCCATGGTTTTGGTGTTTTAGGCGACACCGGTGCTGGCGTATTGCAGCATTTCAATCTCAGTTCACCGCAATTGATCTACATGGGCACACTGGGCAAGGCGGCTGGTGTGTCTGGCGCGTTTGTTGCCGCGCATGAGCACTTGATTGAATGGATGGTGCAGCGCTCTCGTTCCTATATTTACACCACTGCAGCAGCGCCTGCGCTGGCGCATGCCTTGTTAACCAGTTTGCACATTATTCAAAGCGAAGAGGGACTGCGGCGGCGGTCGCATTTGAAGTCATTGATTCAACAACTCTCTACCGCGCCTGTGCCTGCATCTTGGCAGCGCATGCCTTCCATCACCCCCATTCAACCCATGGTGCTGGGCAGCAATGAGCAGGTGTTGAAGGCTTCTGCCGAATTAAATGCCCAGGGTATTTGGATCAGCGCCATACGTGCACCAACAGTACCCGTCAACACCGCCAGGTTGCGAATTACTTTGTCTGCTGCACACACAACACAGGACGTTGACCAATTGGTGCAAGCACTCTCTCAAACTTCTTCTATATGAATCATTCACTACCCAGCCATGCTTTTTCATGCTTTGTCACCGGCACCGATACCGAGATAGGTAAAAGCTTGGTGGCGTCTGCCTTGGTGTATTTGCAGGCACAACGCGGTCACCGAGTGGCCGCCATGAAGCCCATAGCTGCCGGTACCGAGTGGCGCAACGGTCGTTGGTGCAATGAAGATGTGGACGCACTGGCCGCAAGCGCATCTGTGGCATTGCCACAGCAAATCACCACGCCTTATTTATTCAAAGCCGCTGCCGCGCCGCATATCGCTGCGAGCTTGGAAAATGTGCTGATTGACCGCATGCATATCCTCAGTTGTTTCGAGCAGGCGAGGGCGCAGTCCGATGCTGTGGTGGTTGAAGGTGTGGGAGGTTTTTGTGTGCCGCTCAATGACAGCTACGACACCGCAGACATGGCCAAAGACCTTAACCTGCCTGTGATCTTGGTGGTTGGAATGCGGTTGGGTTGCATCAATCAAGCATTGCTCACCGCTGAAGCCATTGCCAAGCGAGGTTTAAAGCTGATGGGGTGGGTGGCCAACAGGGTTGACCCGCAAATGTTGTATCCGCAAGAGAATATTGAAGCCATCGCGCAAAGAACAGATGCGCCGCTATTGGGCACTGTTCCCCGACTTGAAGTAGCCAGTGCCGCGGCGGCTGCGGCTTTCCTCAGTGCGCCAACTTCAAACCGTTGATTTTCATCATCAGGTAAATGTGTTGAAGCTCGGCCTTTTCACAGTCGGGCGCGCCTACCCAACGCGCTAGGGCGGAAGCAGGAATGTGTGTGTGCTTTCCCTCTATGTCAACTTCCACGCGGAAATAGCAAGGATTTAACTCGTGAAACGCAATGACAGTGCCCCAGCGACCAATGTGCCAAGGTTTTCGAATGACCACTACTTTGTCGCCTGGACGAGCCAAGTAATCTAGGTTGTCCTCAAAGGCTTGCTGTATTTCAATGCTCGATGTTTTGGCACTGGCTTTTGCAAAGTCGTTGGCAAATTCAATAAATTGTTCAGCGTTCATACCTTAGAGATCGGCTTGAGGTGGCGTTTTCTTTAGTGCCTCAATGGGCAAAGGCGTTAAATCGGGGTTCACCCCTCGGCGCTCATCAAAAACAAAACAATTGCCCTGGTAATGCGCGTCGCCTACCTCTTCAAAATATTTCAAAATGCCGCCATCTAACTGGTAAACAGTCTCCAAGCCCTGTTCACGCAGGTAAATCGCTGCTTTTTCACAGCGAATACCACCCGTGCAAAAACTCACCACGGTTTTGCCTTGCAAGTCGTTCAAGTGTGCTTGAGCCGCTTGGGGGAAGTCGCTGAATTTGTCGATGTTCCAGTGCATGGCGCCTACAAAACTGCCTTCTTGCACTTCAAAAGCGTTGCGCGTGTCCAGCGTGACCACGGGGCGGCCTTGGTCATCATGCCCTGTATCTAACCAGTGTTTCACCGTGACCGCATCCACCGCGGGAGCGCGTGCGTTTTGCGGTTGTATGGCGGGGTGGTTCATACGGATGATCTCGTTCTTCACCTTCACCAACAGTTTGCGAAACGGTTGACTCGCCGACCAGCTTTCTTTGGGCGCGATGCTGGCCAAGCGCGGGTCTTGCTGCAACCAAGTGACAAAGCTGCGCACCTCTTGTGGTGGCCCTGCCAAGAACAGGTTGATGCCTTCTTCGGCAATCAAAATCGTTCCCCTGAGCGCCAGCGTGTTGGCTCGCGCATGGCAAGCGTCACGAAGCGCAGCGCTGTCGTTCAGCGCTGTGAACAGATAGGCCGAGATATTGAGAACAGGCAGCGCAGGGTTCACCGTTTCCTCATCCAAGCCAAGCCCGCCGAAGTGCCGGCAGCACCGAGGGCAGGGCGGTACTCGCAACCTACCCAGCCTTGCCAGTGTTGCGCAGCAATCACTTCTTCCATCACTTTGAACACGCTGTCGTAATTCAACTCACCGGTGTCGGGTTCGTGTCGCTGGGGCACACCTGCGATTTGGAAATGCCCCACTTGGCCCGTGGGCAGATAGTGGCGAATTTTTGTCTCTACATCGCCTTCGACAATTTGGCAGTGGTAAAGATCAAACTGCACTTTCAGATTGGCCATGCCCACCTCTTGAACAATGGCGTGGGCGTCGTCTTGGCGGTTGAGAAAAAAGTGCGGAATGTCACGGGTATTGATGGGTTCAATCAACACCTCGCGTCCCGCACTTTGGGCTTGTTCGCAGGCCCAGCGTAGGTTACTCATGTAGGTGTCACGCAAGGGGCCGGCAGTGCGGGCATAGTTACCGCTGGTGCTGAGTGCGGGTGACAAAGCATTGGCCACCCGCAGTTCAGGTGGCACCAAACCCGCCATCACATGGATGCGCGGGCAGTTCAACACCTCTGCATATTCCAAAGCGGTTAAAAACCCGCTGCGAAATTCGGCCTCGTGGCCCGGTAAACAGGTGGTGCCGCGCAGGCCTTGCGCCCAAGCGTGTGACATGCCTGCACGATTGGTGCCGCCAGGGGGTGCATTGAACAGCACTTGTTGCAAGCCGTTATCTGCCAAGGCTTTGATCAACTCGTGTGAGCCAAATTCATAAGGGAATAAATACTCTATACCCTTGAAGCCATCGTGGGCTGCAGCCGCAAATCGCTCTGTAAAGGCGACATCGTTATATAAAAATGACAGGTTGGCAGCAAAGTGCAGCATGGGAGCTTAAAGGGTTTACCAATAATGGCCAAAGTGAAACAAACCCACCAAGCATACCGAAAGAAGTTTTTACTGGGCTGCGGCAAGCCTCAACCTGTAAGACCCTAATTAATAAACAAACCCTAGCGAATAATTTGTTCGCTTAAGTTCATGAGAAAGAGATTGATGTTCTCTTTGATGGAACGATAGTCAGCGTTTCTTTCACGATCCGCTAAAAATGTGTCTGAAGTTGTGGCGGTGCCAACAGCAGTCACAGGGAAAGTAATCTTTTTTCCATTTTCACCGTTCAGTGTGTAAAAGACGGATGATCTGAAATTGAGGGTGTCACCGAATGAGGGCTTATCCAAATATTGAAGGGTGTCATCTAATTGGTACTTGCCGGCAATACCTTTCGGCGCCAAGTAGCCCATGGCGTTCATAGACTGCTCCAACTCAGACTTAAAACGCTCGTTGTCAATTTTTGAAATCCAATAGGCGTTTGTATCTTGCCCACCAGAAACGTTTCTGACGCTGACATGGCCTTTCAATGCGGGATTTAACTTTGCAGGAGTCTCCGGGATACCCAAAGACATTGGTTTCTGCGGTGCAGGTGTTGCACAACCCGCCACAACGACAGTGACCAAAATCAGCAGCCTATGCCTTAACTGTTGAACAAACATAAATTGCCCTTACTTTTTCAGACAAGATGAGTTGAAGCTGACATTCACAGCGTGAGAGCATCAAAAGAACCTCACGGCGATAAGTTTTATAGATAAAACTAATTTTATCTTTTTAATAATATCATCAAGAATCAGGAACTCATATCGTTTTGGCAAAATTTTTTCTTTTTACCGAATAATTTTTCTGCCAGTCAGACCCACACCCAAGTCCCAGCGCCTTAAATTGGCTGGGCACTCCTATGCCTACACTTCAATCAAGTCTGCTCCAGCGATGTACCCGAATAAATACATGTCACAATAAGAAAAGAAATGACAATTTTTAAGTTTTTTACTAGGAGATATCCAATGCGCTTAAAGCTACTTTCCTTGACACTTCTTGCCTTGTTGACCGCTTGTGGCGGCGGTGGCGGCGGCGGTTCTACAACCTCTACTGGCACGTTTGTCAACTCTCCTACTAAAGGCATTACCTACTCCGCTTCCCCTTCTGGTTTGAGCGGGGTGACAGATGAAAACGGAACATACAGCTACCAAGCGGGTGATACTGTCACTTTTACTCTTAACTTAGGTGCATCCACCGTCACTTTAGGTTCCACTGCCAGCCCATCATCAACCACTTCCATTCTTTCCTTATCCGTTCCAAATGGTGGAGATCCTGTCGCCGTAGCTCAAGTGCTGGAGACGCTGGATAAAGGCACAGCCGATGGCAAGATGGATGTCAGTGGCATCTCACTACCCGCAGGCAGCACGCTGACAGCAATAACAAATGCGGTTAAAAGCACATCCGTGACATCTGCTGACATTGCCGCTATTGCCACGGGAGTGCAAACTGTTTTAACGAATGCCAATACCGGTACGCTGAAATACGGAGCCACAGGTGTGACGCTCAATGATGCGCTGACCAACCTATCGAAGAATTCAGCCAATCAGTCTTTGGTAGAAACGAAAATTCAAAACTTGGCTTATGACGGGACATCAACCATGTTGAATGTTCAAGATAAGCCCGCCTTTACAAATTGGATTGTAAAAAAAGGTTCAACAGTTGAATTTACGAGTAGATTTGGACTTGTTTCATCCGCCAACTTGACCTACAACTATAAAAACATATACGACAAAACTACAGATTTGATTGTTAATGGCACTTACGTGTTATCGGATGGAAATCGGACTGGCACTTGGGCTGGTGGTAGTGGAAGCAACGATACTGGCACTTTTACGATGACTTCCGGTGACGAAAAGTCATTTGCCATGAAATATAGAAACACAGTTACTGGCGAAACAGGGGCCATTTCTGGAACTTATCTTCAGACTGTCACCTTCAACGACATTAAAGGCAAGAGATTCACCATATATAACGGCTGCTCAAACGGCAGCGACAACACAGTAACCATCAGCAACACTGGGGCTGCCAGTGATACTTGTGGCTCCAATGTAAACGGGGCAACTTTCAGTGCAGGCCCATACACAAACACCCTTCAATTTGTTGAAACAAATGGCAACAGACATTTCTTGGGTATCACAAGGCTTAACAAGAACGGTGGAGCCGGTAACTTACCTGCCGGAGCATTAGGCACGTTCATGGATATCTCCAGTACAAACTATCAAAAACAAAACGACTCAATATCTTTTAAAGTCAATTGACAGTTAAGTGTGTCTTAGTTATCAAGCTGAAACTGTTTTTCTGCGTAAGTTCTAGTTATGGCGATTGATCTTGCTGTTTCAAAACATAAAGCAGTAGCAAAGGTGACGAGCCTTGACCCCAGCACTGGCTCCACAGTTAGGGCTGCTTGGTTCCCCACCTGACCCGGTTGGCCGCTTCCCCATGTGGGAAGGCCCGTCGAGGCAAATTGTACGCCCC
>CANLWQ010000019.1 GCA_947494405.1 Comamonadaceae bacterium
AAAACTCAATTCGCCGAACACCACCTTCCCCGCCGGCGTACTTGCCCTGACCGCCCGAACCCGCTCGAAGCGCATAAGACAGCAAGCGCACCGGAAAGCGAAACTCTAAAACCTCGGGATCGGTCAATCGCGAATTGGTCATATGGGTTTGCACCACAGATGTTCCTGCAAAGCCGCCGCTGACGTCTCCGCTGTCATCGAACACAGGCCCAGCCCCACTGCCACCCGAAATGGTTTCGTAATATTGGTAAGTGGCATTGCCAAAGGTGAAGTTATTCATGGTGGGCTGACTGCCCGCCATCACACCCAAAGCGCCGTACAAAGCATTGGTGATGCATGTCGAGGTTTCTACATTACCCGCCACCACAGAGGCCGGGGGCAAAGGGTTGAGCATGCACCCCTCAGGGATGATGACTTGTAGGGGTTTTAAACAACCGGCATTCAAGGGAATATCGTCGTCGACCAAACTGCGAAACACATAAAGCACCGCTGCCATGCAAACAGCTTTGGGGGCGTTGAAGTTGTTGGTCTGTTGCGCCGAAGTGCCGGTGAAGTCGATCACCGCGCTGCGTTGCTTGGCATCAATACTGACGCGCACCGCAATACAAGCCCCGTTGTCGATAGGCAAACTGAAGCTGTGGTGTGGCACGTCCCCCAAACGTTGGGCCAAGCGGGTAATGGCTTGGCGCACCGCCTCTTCTGCGTTGTCCTGCACATGCTGCATATAGGCTTGCACCACCGGCAAACTGTAGTGCGCCACCATGCGCCGCAACTCTTGCGCACCTTTTTCGTTGGCGGCAATTTGCGCCTTCAAGTCGGCCATGTTTTGTGCTGGGTTGCGACTGGGGTACTCACCGCTTTGCAACAGCGCCAACATTTGCGCTTCTTTCAGCACGCCGCCTTCCACCAATTTGAAATTTTGAATTTGCACCCCTTCTTCATCAATGCGGATGGAAAAAGGCGGCATAGAACCTGGCGACACGCCGCCAATATCCGCATGGTGGCCGCGTGAACCCACATAAAAAGAAGGAGCTGCTTCGTCGCCCAAATAAACCGGTGTGATGACGGTGACGTCGGGCAAATGGGTTCCGCCATGGTAGGGGTCATTCAATACATAGACATCCCCTGCTTGCATGCGTCCCGCGTTGTCACGAATCACGGTTTTGATGCTTTCACCCATGGAGCCCAAATGCACAGGCATGTGCGGGGCATTGGCAATCAACTCACCTTGCTGGTTAAACAGCGCACAAGAAAAATCTAGGCGCTCTTTGATGTTCACCGAGTGAGCGGTATTTTGCAATTGCAAACCCATTTGCTCGGCGATATTCATGAACAAATTGTTGAACACCTCAAGCATGACCGGATCCACCGAGGTACCCGCGGCATGGCGTGTAGAGCGAGGCGCAATGCGTTCCAGCACCAAGTGGTGCAGAGCAGTCAACTTGGCTTGCCAGCCCATCTCAATGACGGTGGTGGCATGGCGCTCAACCACCAGCGCCGGCCCCGTCACCACATCGCCTGCTTGCATCTCTTCACGCCGAACTAAGGCGGCATCTTGCCAAGCGCCTTGCAAATACATGCGCGAGGTGGTGTGGGGTGGCTTGCTGCGCTTCTCAGGCACAGGGTGCACCGTATCTGGCGTGGACTCACCCGCCAACACCACTTCCACCGACACCGCTTCCACCACCAAGGCTTTGTCTGGCATGAGAAAAGCAAAGCGTCTTAAGTAAGCGTGTTCAAAAGCAGTTTGTATATCCGCGAGTGTGCCCATGGGCACCACCAAGGGCAAATCGGTACCGGCATAACGCAGATGCACACGTTGATGGGTTTGAAAGTCGCCCTCCCCCGCCACTTGCGCACGCAAAGCCACTTGCGCTTGCTCAGACAACTCAGCCAGTGAGGCTTGCAGCTCAGGCCACACAGCAGGAGTCAAGGTCTGCTCAATGGCCTGCTCTTTGATCAGACTTTGCGCAGCCAAGCCCATGCCATAGGCCGACAACACACCGGCCATGGGGTGAATCAAAATCTTGGTCATACCTAATGCATCAGCCACCGCACAAGCATGCTGGCCGCCTGCGCCGCCAAAGCATTGCAAGGCGTAGGCAGACACGTCATAGCCTTTGGCCACCGAAATTTTTTGCACCGCGTTGGCCATTTGCTCGACCGCGATATGCACAAAGCCTTCGGCCACCTCTTCGGCGGTCTTGCCCACACGTTCGGCCAGGGCTGCAAACCCTTGCGCCACCACTTGGGCATCCAAGGGCTGATCGCCGCGTGGCCCAAACACCGCAGGAAAGTAGGCGGACTGCAACTTACCCAATTGCAAATTGGCGTCGGTCACAGTGAGCGGGCCACCGCGTCTATAGCAAGCAGGACCGGGATCTGCACCTGCACTTTGAGGCCCCACCCTGAAACGCGAGCCATCAAACTGCAAAAGAGAGCCCCCCCCTGCGGCCACAGTGTGTATATGCAGCATGGGCGCGCGCAAACGCACACCTGCTACCTGCGTATCAAACTCTCGCTCGAGTTCACCCGCGTAATGGCTGACATCGGTAGACGTGCCGCCCATGTCAAAGCCAATGACTTGAGCCTTGCCCCGCAAAACATCGCCATGGGCAAAAGCGATGTCAGCCGTGCGTGCCATGCCAACAATGCCACCGGCCGGCCCCGAAAGAATGGCGTCTTTGCCTTGAAAAGCCAGTGCATCCACCAGCCCGCCCGAGGATCGCATGAACAACAGCGGCACACCGGGCAACTGCAAAGCCAGTTGATCCACATAGCGGCGCAGAATAGGCGACAAATACGCATCGACCACCGTGGTGTCGCCACGACTGACCATTTTCATGAGGGGACTGGTTTGATGCGAAGTACTGATTTGGGTAAAGCCTATTGTCATGGCCATGGCAGCCGCTTGCGCCTCATGCTCGGTGTAACGGTAGCCGTGCAAAAACACAATCGCCACGCTGCGCAAACCTTGTTGGTAAGCCGCCTCCAAGGCGACATGCAACGCGGTTGTGTCTAGCGCTTGCACCAACTCACCCTGTGCCCCCATGCGTTCATCGGCTTCAATCACGTCGCTGTAAAGCATCTCGGGCAAGACAATATGCCGGTCAAACAAGCGAGGCCGGTTTTGGTAAGCGATACGCAGCACGTCTTTAAAACCACGGGTGGTCACCAGCAAGGTAGGTTCGCCTTTGCGTTCAAGCAATGCGTTGGTGGCGACCGTGGTGCCCATGCGCACAGATTGGATCAGCTCTGCAGGAACCGCTTGATGGGCTTGCAGTCCCAGCAATTCACGTATGCCCTGCACCGCCGCATCCGCATACAACTGTGGGTTTTGGCTAAGCAGTTTGTGGGTGTGTAACTGACCCAAAGGATCGCGGGCCACAATGTCGGTGAAAGTGCCGCCACGGTCTATCCAAAACTGCCAGCGTTGATCAGATTGATTAACTTTCATAAAGAAAATTACACCACGCTTTTGCCCGCACACATTCAAACGCCTCGCCTGTGCATTGATAATGCGGCATCTGAACCGATAGAACACCTGATGACCGCTGTATTGGCAATCTGTATAGGCGCCTGTGTAGGCGCCTTGGCCCGTTGGCAACTTGGGCTGTTTTTCAATGTGGGTGGCGCATTGCCATGGGGAACGCTTTACGCCAACCTGATTGGCGGCTACCTCATAGGCGTGTGTGTGGCTGTGTTCCAAGCCCTGCCCGACCTAGACCCCGCTTGGCGGCTGTTGCTGATCACGGGTTTTTTGGGGGCGCTCACCACGTTTTCTTCCTTCAGCGCAGAAGTTGTGGGCATGTTGATGCAGTCGCGTTTTGTGCTGGCCTTGATGACCTCGGCTTTGCATTTGACCGGCTCTTTGCTGCTGACCTTTATCGGCATGAAAACCGTTGAATACCTGTGGCCATGGTAAGGCCACTGTCAGTGATATGAACCACAGTTGATCTGAATGAACACGACCGTCAGTACCCTAGAAAGACTCAACCTGCTGGAGCAAGCCAGGCTTGCCGTGCTGTACAACGCAGAGCCAGCCAGTCCTTTGGTCGCTGACTGGATAAGCCACAGTTGGCGGCGTTGTCTTGATCAAGGTTTGCACCCCGATTACAGCGTGGCATTTGACGCGGTGTCGGCTTCGCACATCACCCGCACTCTAGATCAGCAACGCGATTTTGTCCAAGCTGCGAAACCCGAGATAGAGCGCTTGTGTCGCGCCATCGCAGGCACCTCTTTTTTTGCACTTCTCACCGATGCCCAAGGCGTGGTGTTGGATGTGGGTGGGCGCATAGACCGGCATGACAAACGTGTGGACGCGATTGCCCGTGTGGGCGTGGATTTATCCGAACAGTCGGTGGGCACCACCGCCATCAGCGCGGCGCTTACCGAACTGCGACCCGTATGGCTGCACCGGGGCGAACATTTTTTCCGCGATACATCGGTTTACAGCTGCGCGGGCGCGCCCATTTGGGGGCCACTTGGTAACTGCGTAGGCATGCTAGACCTCACAGGCATCAACACCACCGAGCGTCCCGAACTGATGCATTTGGCCGCCCTGTCTGCACGCACCATAGGAAACGCTTTGCTGCTGCGCCAGCCGCATGATTTGGTCTTGCGTTTGAACTGGCCTGGGCGCTTGATGGGTGACGACAACGACGGCTTGGTCTTGCTCAGCAGCGAGGGCGAGGTGCTGGGCGCCAATGTGGCGGCGCGTGAAATGTTGAACCTGTTTCCCCGACCCGGCAACTGCATTCATGCCAGCGATGTTTTTGCCTTGCCTTGGACGCTGCTGTTCGATGCCGCAACCACAGAGCAGTTTCTAGACCTGCCCTTATGGAGCGGTCTGCATTTACAAGCCAAGGCCTGTGTGCATCAAGCTTTTGAGGCCTTACCTTTGGCGGCCAACGGCACCGGCTCACTCCATCAATTGCAATCGGCCATGATTCGCAAAGCCATAGACTCATCCCGCGGCAATGTGGCGCAAGCAGCCAAAGCGCTGGGAATCAGCCGGGCGACGCTCTACCGCAAGCTGTCGCGTACAGCAACAAAAAACTGATGCTTTAACCCCTACAATCGCCCATCAATTTTCGGGAGACAGCCATGGGCGCACTGCTGGGTTTTTCAAACGGCGTAGACCGGTTCAATACTTGGTTAAACAAATATGTGATCTGGTTGATTTTGGTGGCCACCTTGGTCAGTGCCGTCAACGCCTTGGTGCGCAAAATCTTCAACACCAGCTCCAACGCATTTTTGGAAATTCAGTGGTATTTTTTCGCCGCTTCGTTTTTACTCGCGGCCGCCTACACCTTGCTCAACAATGAGCATGTGAAGATTGATGTCATTTACTCTCGTTTCTCAAGACGCACCCAAACACAAATCGATATTTTTGGTTTCTGTGTGTTTTTACTTCCCATGTGTACCGCTATTTTGTGGTTTGGTATTCCTTTTTTCTACAAAGGCTTTATCAGCAATGAAATGTCCTCCAATGCAGGCGGCCTGATTCGCTGGCCGGTCTACGCCATGCTGCCCTTGGGTTTTGGTCTGCTGTGGTTGCAAGGTGTGTCAGAGTTAATCAAACGCGTGGCGTTTTTACAGGGCCTGATTGAAGACCCCACCTTGAAAAAAGACGAGAAGAGCGCAGAAGAGTTGCTGGCAGAAGAAATTCGCAAGTTGGCCGAAGCCAAAGCCCAACAACAGGCCTGAGACAGGAAAAAATACCATGGAATTTTTTATTCAAAACTTAGCCCCCATTATGTTTTTGGGGCTGATTGTCTTTTTGCTGCTGGGCTTTCCCGTGGCCTTCAGCTTGGGAGCTTGCGGCTTGTTTTTTGGTTTTGTGGGGATAGAACTCGGCGTTCTGCCTGAGGCCTTGCTGCAAGCCCTGCCTTTGCGCATCTTTGGCATCATGCAAAACGACACCTTGCTGGCCATTCCCTTCTTTACCTTGATGGGCTTGATTCTCGAGCGAAGCGGCATGGCCGAAGACTTGCTCGACACGATTGGCCAGTTGTTTGGTCCTGTTCGTGGCGGTTTGGCATTTGCCGTGATTTTTGTCGGTACTTTGCTGGCGGCGACCACCGGTGTGGTGGCGGCCTCGGTGATCTCCATGGGCCTGATTTCCCTGCCCATCATGCTGCGCTACGGCTATGACCGCCGATTGGCGTCTGGCGTGATTGCCGCCTCTGGCACCTTGGCGCAAATCATTCCGCCCTCACTGGTGCTGATTATTTTGGCCGACCAACTTGGTCGCAGTGTGGGCGAAATGTACAAAGGCGCTTTCATCCCCGGCTTCATGCTTGCGGGCATGTATGTGGGCTATGTGATCCTCATTGCCTTCATCAAGCCTGAATGGGTGCCTGCACTTCCTATGCAAGCGCGCACTATTCGTGAAGATGACGGTAAGTCGGGTCTAAAGTCTTTGCTGTTCCTCACCATTGTCAGCGCGGGCTCTGCGGTTGCTTTGGGGCAAAACTACGGCGCAGTGATCTCTTACTTCAAAGGCTCGGAAGTCTTGAACCCGCCCACCGATGAAACCATTGTGGTTTCGCTGTGTGCCGGTGTTTTGCTGGCTTTTGTGTTGGCTGTGTTGAACAAAAACCTGCGTCTTGGCCTGCTTTCCCGCATGGCTGAAAGAGTCACTTTTGTGTTGATCCCTCCCCTGCTGCTGATCTTTTTGGTCTTGGGCACGATCTTCTTGGGCATTGCCACACCTACTGAGGGCGGTGCCATGGGCGCATTGGGTGCCATCATCATGGCGGTGTCTCGCGGCCGTCTCAGCTGGCTGTTACTGCGCCAAGCCATGACCACCACCACCAAACTGGCCAGCTTTGTGGTGTTCATCTTGATTGGCTCTACCTGCTTTAGCTTGGTGTTCCAAGGGGTGGATGGGCACATATGGGTTGAGCATCTTTTAGGCGACCTGCCTGGCGGTCAATTGTGCTTTTTAATCGTTGTCAATATCTTGGTTTTTGTACTGGCTTTCTTTCTCGACTTTTTCGAGCTGGCTTTCATTGTGGTTCCCTTGCTGGGCCCCGTCGCGGACAAGCTGGGCATAGACTTGATTTGGTTTGGTGTGTTGCTTGCTGTGAATATGCAAACCTCGTTCATGCACCCACCGTTTGGTTTTGCGCTGTTTTATCTGCGCAGTGTGGCCCCCTTGAAGGCCTACTTCGACAAGCCCACCCAAAAAACCATTGAGCCTGTCACCACCGGTCAAATTTACTGGGGGGCTGTGCCGTTTGTGGTGATTCAAATCATCATGGTAGGACTCATCATCGCCTTCCCCGGCATTGTTTCCAGCGGTTTGGACAAAGAAGAAACCCTGAATATGGATCAGGTGCAAACCGAGATGATGAATGCCACGCAGGCGGATGCGGACGCCACCGCCATACACACGCCACCGACTGAAGGGGGCGAAGCACCTGCTGACGATCCCATGAAGCTGATGCAAGACGCGATGGAAAAGGACGCGGCACAACAAAAGCCCTGACCTAAGAACAGCCTCGCCATGAAAAAAGCCCCTGACGGGGCTTTTTTTATACCTTGCCTAAGTAATCTCGTTTGCCTATCTCTACCCCGTTATGCCTGAGGATGGCATACACGGTGGTGACATGGAAATAGATATTGGGCATGGCGTGGTTGAGTAAAAACTGCATGCCCTTGTAATGGGTTTCCACATCACCGCGCTTGGTGACAATGTCTTTGTCTTCGGTGCCGTCAATCTGAGCAGCGCTGAAACCGTTAACAAACGCTATGGTTTTAGCCACACGTTGCTTGAGGTCGGCGAAACTCACCTCGTTGTCTTCATAAGCAGGTATGTCCACACCGGCCAATCTGGCCACCACGCCTTTGGCGGTGTCGCAGGCAATTTGCACCTGCCGCGTCATGGTAAGCATGTCGGGGTAAAGCCGAAACTGGGTTAATGCGGCTTCATTCCATTTTTTGGTTTCAATATGAACCAGTGCCTTGTCCAGCAAATGGTCGAGGTTGGTCAACATATTGACGATGCGTGGCACGCTGGCCTGGTACATAGAGATAGACATGAAATCCTTTTAGAGTTTGACGCTTTGCATATAACGGTCGAACGAGGCTTCGGAAAAGCGGAACCACAGGTTTTGTTCGCGGCGGAAAGCAGCATAGTCAGCGTAGACTTTTTTCCAGTTGGGGTTTTTGGTGCTGAGTTCGTCGTACAAGGACATGGACTCTTTGAAGGCTAAATCCATCACATCTTTGGGGAAAGGCAAGACCTTGGTTTTGCTGGCCACCAATTGCTTTAAAGCAATGGGGTTGCGTGCATCGTATTTGGCTTGGCAATCCACGTGAGCAAATGCCGCGGCACATTCCACAATCGCTTTGTTTTCGGCTGACAAGCTGTTGTAGGCCTTGTCGTTGATATAAATATCCAACTGAGGGCCGCCCTCCCACCATCCTGGGTAGTAATAAAACGGCGCTACTTTGTTGAAGCCCAGTTTTTGATCGTCATAGGGGCCAATCCACTCAGCCGCGTCAATGGTGCCTTTTTCAAGGGATTGGTAAATTTCGCCGCCCGGAATGTTTTGCGGCACACCGCCCATGCGCTCAATGACTTTGCCCGCAAAACCGCCGACGCGGAATTTCAAGCCCTTGATGTCCGCCACAGATTTGATTTCCTTGCGGTACCAACCGCCCATTTGCACGCCGGTGTTGCCGCCAGGGAAATTGACAATGTTGTATTGCTTGTAAAACTCACGCATGAGTTTCAAGCCATTGCCTTGGAACATCCAAGATGTCATTTGGCGGCTGTTCAAGCCAAAAGGAATGGCGCAACCCAAGGCAAACGTTTCGTCCTTACCGAAAAAATAGTAAGGCGCTGTGTGGGCGACTTCCACAGTGCCGTTTTGCACGCCGTCGACCACGCCAAACGGCGGCATGAGTTCACCTGCGGCATGGGTAGAAATCACAAACTTGCCACCACTGAGTTCACCCACCTTTTTCGCAAAGGTTTCGGCTGCACCGTAAATGGTGTCTAGCGACTTGGGAAAGCTTGAAGCCAAGCGCCAGCGAATGGCTGCTTGGGCATGCACTGCAGGTGCGGTGCCAGCGGCGAGCACGCCCAAGATGCCGGCATTTTTAAGAGCGGAACGACGATCCATGCTGGTCTCCATAGAGTAAATTGATTGCGCGGCGAGTGTATCAGCCCACCAATTTCAAAGTGGCGCTGCCAGTGGTATCTGTGGGCTTAAGGAGTTGGGCAAAACGTTGCCTGACAGAAGCTTCCATGCCTTGCGCATCCAAGCCCAGTGCGGACAGAATTTTTTGCGGGTCGCCGTGCTCGGTGAACACATCAGGCACGCCCAGTCGCAAAACAGGAATGACAACGCCCGCGTCTTGCAAAGCCTCTAGAACAGCTGAGCCTGCGCCACCCATGAGTGCGCCTTCTTCCACCGTGACCAATGCCTCGTGGCTGGCGGCGATTTGCAGCAGCAATTCAGTGTCCAAAGGCTTGGCCCAGCGCATATTGGCCACGCTGGCGTTCAAATTGTCTGCGGCTTTCAAAGCGGGATAGAGCATGGTGCCAAACGCCAAAATCGCGACGCCTTTGCCTTGGCGGCGCATTTCGCCTTTGCCAAACGGCAGAGTGGGCAAACCGGCGCTCATGGGCGTGCCCACACCCGAGCCACGCGGGTAGCGCACAGCCACGGTGTGGTCTTGCGCATGCGCCGTGCTCAGCAATAGGCGGCATTCGTTTTCGTCCGCGGGGCAAGCAATGCTGACCTGCGGAATACAACGCAGAAAAGGAATGTCGTACACACCCGCATGGGTGGGGCCGTCCGCTCCCACAATGCCTGCACGGTCCAGCGCCAGCACCATGGGCAGTTTTTGCAAAGCCACATCGTGAATCAACTGGTCGTAAGCGCGCTGCAAAAACGTGGAGTAAATCGCCACCACCGGCTTTAAGCCTTCACAAGCCAAGCCCGCTGCAAAAGTGAGGGCGTGCTGCTCGGCAATACCGACATCGTGGTAACGCTCGGGAAACCGCTGATGGAACTCGACCATGCCCGAACCCTCGCGCATGGCGGGCGTGATGGCCACCAGCAGGGGGTCAGCCGCGGCCATGTCACACAACCAAGTGCCAAAAACCTGGCTAAAGGTTTGTTTGGGCGCTGTGGCGGGGGGAACCAAGCCCACTTTGGTATCGAATTTGCCAGGACCGTGGTAGGCGATAGGGTCGGCTTCAGCCAGTTTGTAGCCTTGGCCTTTGCGGGTCACCACATGCAAAAACTGCGGTCCTTGCAAATGCTTGATGTTTTCCAAAGTGGGAATCAGCGAGTCGAGGTCGTGACCATCAATGGGGCCTATGTAATTAAAACCAAATTTTTCAAACAAAGTGGCTGGCACCACCATGCCCTTGGCTTGTTGCTCGAAGCGGCGTGCCAAATCAAACAGTGGCGGGGCATTTTTCAAAACCTGCTTGCCCACCTCTTTGGCCGCGGAATAAAACCGCCCGCTCATGAGTTGCGCCAAATAGCGGTTGAGCGCGCCCACGGGTGGGCTGATGGACATATCGTTGTCGTTGAGGATGACCAATAAATTGGTGTCAGACACGCCTGCGTTGTTGAGCGCTTCAAACGCCATACCTGCTGTCATTGAGCCGTCGCCAATGATGGCCACGCAACGGCGGCGATCGCCTTTTTGCTTGGCGGCCAAGGCCATGCCTAAAGCGGCAGAAATACTGGTGGAGGAATGCGCGGTGCCAAAGGCATCGTAGGGGCTTTCGTCGCGTTTGGGAAAACCTGCCAGACCATTGAGTTGTCGCAGGCTGTGCATTTGCTCGCGTCTGCCGGTAAGTATTTTGTGCGGGTAGGTTTGGTGACCCACGTCCCAGACCAAACGGTCGTGTGGTGTATTGAAGACATAGTGCAAAGCCACCGTGAGTTCGACGGTACCCAAGTTGGAGCTGAGATGTCCGCCGGTTTTCGCCACGCTCTCCAACACATAGGAGCGCAACTCGTCGGCCAATGGTCTGAGTTGCGCTTGTGACAAGCGTCTTAAATCTGCGGGTGAATGGATACTTTCTAACAATAAACTCATGTGACTACCTCTTTAGCCCAAGCCTGTGCTGCCGTTAATGTAAGCCCAAGCCAATTCAATGTGTCAATTAAAGTTGACGATTAAGGGTATTTACCAGTGCGAATTTGTAATGAAAAAACCCCTGATACTTGGGTACCAAGGGTTTGTAAAAGCGGGCTGAGGACAGCCCAAGTCTGAAAAAATCAGCTTATTTTTTAGCGTAGGCGTTACACCAGCCAGCGGCAGCAACTTGCTTGCCTGCAAACAAAGGGCAATTACCGGCTTTGTCACCCGCTTTACCTTGGAACAAGGCGCAGTTGCCACAGTTTTGTGCAGCTGTGTGGTTGGGGTATTTCTTGGCGTCGACTTTGGTGGTGTCAGCTTTGTAATGCAAAGCAACTGCTTGGGGGTCGGTCTCGGCAACCATGGTGTTTGCCATGGCAAAGCTGCCGGTCAACAAAGCGGCGCTACCAGCGCTGACTTGGATGATAAATTCGCGACGACGGGTCATAAAAATCTCCGATAAAAGTTACCCCGAAGGGCGAAATAAAAGCTTTGTATTCTTACTCAGCTTAAGGGTTTTATAAAAACGCGCTGGCCATACCCTAGGTTGACACTGGGATAAGCTGCTGCAAAGCTTGTACAAAAGGCCCGTTGAGGATGATGGTGTCGTAGTTGAGTACACCTGCAATACTGACCCATATTAAATAGGGCAGCACCAGCAAGGACGCCAAGCGCGACTCACGCCACAAGCCCTGAACCAACCACAACACGCTAAGCCACAAAGGCAGCAACTCCCACATAGCCCAGTCAGGGCGGTGCAGGTGAAAGTAGAGAAAACTCCAAAAAATATTTAAAGACCCGTTGAAGAGGTAAAGCCCCACCACTTTGGCGCGCCGCCCCGAGGTGGGTGCGCCATGCCAGGCCAACCAAGCGCTGATGGCGCACAAACAGAAGATGGTTGTCCAAATAATGCCGAAGGCCGCGTCAGGCGGTTTCCAAGGGGGATGCTTGAGCTGGAAATACCAAGGGCCAAGCTCGGTCAATGCGCCGCCAATGCCAGCAACGCCAAAACTGACAGCAAAACACAGGGCCAAGCTGCGCCAATGCTGGCGCAAGCCAGGCCTGACTGAGGGCGGGGAAGACGTATTTGGAAGATCGTTCATAGTTAAAAAGGCATCCCTGCAACAGAAAAAACCCAAAAATAGGGTTTTCCCCAGTGTCTATCGATTCAAAAGCTCCATAATGTCAACATGAATTGACACATTAGGCCGTCAGTTAACGCAACCGTTGTTTTCCACGAGCACACTGCATGACGTTCAAACTCAAGCAAGGCACACAGCAAGACATTACCACCCGGGTGGTGATTGTCACCATGGACACCCACCTCAACAGTGCGGTGGACCGTGCTCGCGTGGGCTTGAAGCGCTTGATGCCCCACCTCAGTTTGACCATTCATTCCGCCTCGGAGTTTGCAGAAAATCCAGAGCATTTGGCGCAATGCCGTGAAGATATTACCCATGGCGACATCATTATTGTCACCATGTTGTTCATGGAAGACCATTTCTTGCCCATTTTGGCGGATTTGCAAGCCAGACGAGAACATTGCAGCGCCATGGTTTGCGCTATGTCGGCTGGCGAAGTGGTGAAACTGACCCGCTTGGGCAAGCTCGATATGTCCAAGCCCGCCAGCGGCCCCATGGCATTTTTGAAAAAGCTGCGTGGCAGCCCCAAGGATGACAGCGAAAAAGCCGCTGCAGGTGCCAAGCAAATGAAAATGCTGCGCCGCCTTCCGCAAATACTGCGCTTTATCCCCGGCACCGCACAAGACTTGCGTGCGTATTTCCTCACCTTGCAATATTGGCTGGGCGGCTCTCAAGAAAACATTCAGGGCATGGTGCATTATTTAGCCGACCGCTACGCCGGCGAGGCTAGCCAGAAGTCCAAAACCAAGGTCTTGCCGCCAGTGGAATACCCCGAGGTAGGCATTTACCACCCTCGCATGAAGTCGCGTTTGTCCGATCAGTTGGTTGATTTGCCCACCGTGGTCTCGCCCGACAAAGCCCGCGGTCGCGTGGGTCTGATATTGATGCGCTCTTACTTAATTGCAGGCAATGCCCAACACTACGACGCGGTGATTGCCGCCATGGAAGTGCAAGGCCTGAATGTGGTGCCTGTTTTTGCTTCAGGTCTGGATTCACGTCCGGCCATTGACGCATTTTTCTTGAAGAACGGCCAAACCACGGTAGATGCTGTGGTCTCACTCACCGGTTTTTCATTGGTGGGCGGCCCCGCCTACAACGACGCCCATGCCGCCGAAGAAATCTTGGCCAAGCTCGATGTGCCCTACATCGCGGCTCACCCTGTGGAGTTTCAAACCTTGGACCAATGGGGCGGCTCTGACCGCGGTTTGTTGCCCGTGGAGTCCACCATCATGATCGCCATTCCCGAGCTCGATGGCTCTACCGTGCCCATGGTGTACGGCGGGCGCCCCGGCGCGGATGGCGTGACCTGCACCGGCTGCCAGCAGCGCTGCACCTTCACCAAAGAGCACAAACAGCAAGACATGTTTACCTGCGTGGAGCGCACCGCCATGCTGTCGGCACGGGTGGGCAAATTGGTCGACCTGCGCCGCTCGGAGCGCGCCAACCGCAAGTTGGCCATGGTCATCTTCAACTTCCCGCCAAATTCAGGCAACACCGGTACAGCCGCCTATTTGGCCGTGTTTGAGTCTTTGTTCAACACCTTGGTTGAGATGAAGGTCCAGGGCTACACAGTAGATTTGCCCGAAAGCGTGGACGCGTTGCGCGAAGGCATTTTGTACGGCAACGCCAAGCAATACGGTGCCGACGCCAATGTGCACACCCTTATTCCTGCTGAGCAACATATTCGGCGGGAA
>CANLWQ010000020.1 GCA_947494405.1 Comamonadaceae bacterium
CACAGAATAACCCAGCGCATGCAAAGAATTTGCTGTTTCGAGGGTGACAACTTCGGTGCCACCAGTAAGAAGACAAGGCAGAAGAAGCCCTACGGATAAATCTTTAGTGCTTCCCCGCGGCATTTTCGTTTCAGTCATTTAACAAATATCTCATGCCAAATACTGTCTAACTTTTCGCCTCATCATCAACAAATTCTCGCGGCAATAGTTCACCAAAGGTGTATCGTAAAAATATGCCAGCATCAACTCAAAACCTACAGACCGCCCGATACCCTCTACTTCGTAACCAACATTCACCATGGGTGTGGAGTCGCTATTTACATACGGTTGACTGCTAAGCATTCGATGAAAAATAGCGGCAGCTTTGCCACACACGGCATCCATCCCGAATCTCTCCACGATGCCTTTTCGACCAAACAACCTAACTGTTTCACGTAATGTGTCAGCAATCATGATTTGCTTCATCGCCTCCAACATTGCCCCCTTTGACCGAACGACTAAACCATCGCTGTTGTGCCGAATGACCTCAGTTTGCGCGTTGTCGCGATGAGGGCGGCTTAAAGTTATGACGGGCACACCGTACAGAAGTGCCTCAGTTAAAACATAGCCAAAGCTCTCCCCCTGACGGGCTGCATGCGCAAAGCAGTCCATAGCTGAATAACAGATGCCTAGCTGCTTGGGATCATCCAGCGTATCCAGCATCACGACCCGTTGCCTTACACCATACACCAGCCGAAGCACCTCTAGTCGGACATCTTTTGATGGACCGACAAGAAGCAAATAAACATTCGGATTATCAGCGGCTAAAGTAACAAACGCCCGAACAACAATTGGGTCCCATTTGCCGGGAGTAGGTTGTCCAATACGACCAAAAACAAAAGCATTTATAGGAATATTATGGAATAACCTGAATTGTTTCACCTCTTCAAAACTACATAAAGGATACTCTCCATCGTCGACAGGGTTGGCCACTACCGCAGACGTCTTTTTACCCCCTCTTTTCAGCCAATGTTGTCTGTTAATTTCAGCTAGTTGAAAATGGATGTCAATCAGCGAGCTACCCACGCTGTAATCGATCGCAAAGAATACGTTGGTCTCAACGATAATTTTTGCCGACCCGCGCGCCCATGCAAGAATTAAATTTTCTTTCTCATTCTTTCGACCTTCACGATGGATATGCACTACATCGAAGAATCCTAGGTTGAGTTCTTGAAGACTACGCTCGTTAACTTGACTTATTGTGTAAACTTTACATCCGGCAGACTCGATGTTCTTACGCCTTA
This sequence comes from Comamonadaceae bacterium, assembly GCA_947494405.1. GTDB lineage: Bacteria > Pseudomonadota > Gammaproteobacteria > Burkholderiales > Burkholderiaceae_C > Limnohabitans. The sequence goes on from CANLWQ010000020.1 coordinate 1,284, forward strand.
CACCATCTCTGCCATGATTCAGAACAACAACTTCATGTCCCAGTTTTTTATATCCAATCGAAAAATTTTGGGCCGCCCTCTCGGTGCCACCAATTGAAAGACTAGGCGTGATGGTTAAAATTCTCATAAGGCATTGAAATAGAATTTAGCCCCATAATAGAGGTGCTTATTTTTATATTTCCCGCTGTTATTCTAAATACTTTTCGAATAAAACTAAAACTAAGGATGGCACCCCTTGTATTCTCTGGTAAAATATTATGAAATTTCAGCATACAATCTTAGCAATTTCTGGTGGCAACAATCAGGCAATCTATTTTGGCTGGTTTGGCTTTTGATTGCGCCAACCAAAAACTTGTTGAGTCGCTAAAGCCAGCCTGTGTGATCTTTTTGATGATTTCCGTCCGTGAGGCCAAGTACACAGCATCCGCATCAGGTCGCCACACCCCGTGAAAACAGGCTGGCTCCGTCCAAACAGCCCATGGCCCGATGAACTTTGTTTTAACCTTCCAATACATTGCCATAATAAAATGGGTAATTATTGGCATAATCTGACCCCTTAAAATTTTTTCTTTTAGCGAATTGTTACCACCTAGCGGCAGTGAAGGCATGCGACCAAATCGGCGATAATCAGGACACAATATAAAGAGTATTCCACCCTTTCGAACCAGTCGCATTGCCTCCTCGATAAATTTTTCGGGTCGTGTTAGATGCTCGATTACAAACATACTGGTAACTACGTCAAAAGATTGACTTTTTAATCCGGTATCATAAATTGAACCACGTATAAACTTTGCGTCAATGCTATCTACAGTCGAAGTACTGGATTTACTTTTTGCCACGTCGATTGCAGTACTACTCCAGTCGATTCCAGTATATTTAATTTTCCTTTGCTGTGCGTGCTCCGCTACGACGCCTGTTCCGCATCCTAAATCGATAATTGCATCGCCTTCCTTGAGAAGATTCAGCAGCACTTGGTTCGATGAATTCGGACCCCACTCTTCGTTTGCAGTTTGGGCTGCATCATAATACTGCACCGAAACCTGTCCGTTATAGTATTCTTCAAGTCTTTGATCCAACTGTTGAAGAGCGGCAGCATTCCAGGATTCATCTACGCATACAAACATATCCTGATTCCTTTAGTTTTTTGTTTTATCTTCGACTTGATTGTTAACGAAGACCATTATTTTCGTTACATGTTCAGGTTTTAAAATTGAATTTTCTGGTACGTCTTTTACGACAATTGAGCCTGCTGCTATTACCACATTGTTACCGATGTGCACGCCTTTGCCAATTAGTACGTGAGAACCAATCCAGACGTTATCGCCTATTGTTATGGGTGCTCCTTTATAGCCTTGAAGTCTAAAAGGGATATTCAAATCAGAAAAAACATGATCATGATCATATATAAAAACCGATTCGGCAATCATGCAATCTTTTCCAATAGTAATACCATATCTGGATACAATTGATGAATTTCTATTCATGAAGAAATCCTCACCAATCTTGACCACAGACGAATCAAATACAGATAGTCTAACGCTATCGCTTAGGTAAGATTTGCCTTCAAAGCACAGATTTGCATTATTGTCAATAGTTATATCTATATTTCTTGGAAAATCAACAGTATATTTTCTTAATTTGAGTCGGCCTTTAAATCTATGAACCAGCTTAAACTGCTTTAAATAATATGGTATTTGACTAGGGTTCATCAAGAGATTTTTTAATGCGCCAAAGTAGCTGCTTGGGCTGATGGCTATATTTGATTTAACTAGCATCAAAAATTTTCTCCATCTCATCAAGGTATTGACCGTGTGCCTTCTTCAACTCGCAATTCAGCGCTGCTGCGGCAACAATTGCCGGCGTCGCAGCCAGGTGTTGGATGCGCTTGCCCAGTTCCGCGGGGTCATTGGGATTCACTAGCCAGCCGTTCACACCGTCTTCAATCTGATCTTCAGGGCCGCCACAGCGTGTTGACAACACTGGCCGCCCCGCACTCAAAGCCTCTGCCACGACAAGCCCATAGACCTCAAGGTAAATTGCCGGCAAAACCAGCACATCCAGTGCCGCGTAAATCCGGGCAGCCTGATCACGCTCAAATTTCCCGTGCAGGTGAAGCCATGGTGCCGGGCCGAGTGCCTTCAGCACGCCATGCCATACATCCCGATCTTGGGGCCTGGTGGCATCGCCATAAATATGTAGCTCGGCCTTGCCGTCAATATCGGCCATCTGCATGGCCTTGACCAGCACATGTAGGCCTTTAGCATGGTCGACGCGCCCGACAAAGCCAAAACGCAGGGGTCGCTGCCCCAAGCCAGTGATGGGGGTGCACGCAAGGGGATGAATGCCGTGGTTGACCACCTTAACCCTTTGGGCTGGTGCGCCTGCTCTGATGAGCGCCGTCGCCATGGCGCGGGAGGGGGCAACAATGGTCTGCGCCCCCCGCAGGTAGCTGGCCAGGCCCAGCAGATGCTGCTCGGTCATCCAGGGGATGTACAGCACGCGGCCGATGTAACCCAACGGGTTGTTGCGGGCTAGGCGCCGCCCGATTTGCCGGTGCAGCCCCATGGGAAGTGCGGCAAGTGCGCGGCCAATGCCCATGCCCCCTTTTTTGCATTGCAGCACACAAGGCCCACATAGCGCTGGTGACGGCACACTCTCGCAGATAGCATCAGTTGGCGTGAGCAAATCGCCTTTGGGGCACACCTCACCGGGGTGATGAGCGACGACAACGTAACTGATACCCAGAATATTGCAGGCGCTAACCATTGGTGGCATCTGGCCATTGACCTGCACCACGTCTGGCCCGACCTTGCGAAGAATCTGGCAAAACAGATCAATGCGCGCAGGGCTCAGTTGAGCGCTTTGCTCCTCAAGTGTTTCCCCCGGCAAGGGCAGGCGCACCGACCACACCGCGATGTCTTGCCACAGGCTGGACTGCAGCAGCTCGCCCGCTTCCGCGGCTGAAGCCATGGGTTCAAACACAGTCACCTGATGACCCCGCGCAGCCAGCCCCGTTGCCAAGTCTTGGGTGTAGCTTTGACCGCCGCCTATCTGGCGCGTAAAAGGCCCGGCGGAAACAACCAGAATTTTGCTCAACGCGCACGCTCCAGATGCAAGCGCTGCCAAGGTTTTGACCGCAATTCGGCAAAGGCGGCAAGGTAGGTCTCCACCGTTCGTTCAGCGCAGCTCCGCCAGGTAAATTGCGCGGCACGCTGCGGACCTTCAACGCGCGTGCGTTTGGTAATGCCCGCCATGTCACCACGCTCAAACGCTAGCATGACCTGAGCCATCTCGTCAATGTCCTCGCCGTCCACATAGACCGGAATATCGCCACCGACTTCTGGCAGGGACGAGCGGCGCGTGGTCATCACGGGCACGCCACAGGCCAACGCCTCCAGGACGGGTAGCCCGAATCCCTCATAAAGCGAAGGGAACATCACGCACACGGTGTGTTGGTAAAGCGCGACCAACCGCTCCTCACTGACCTTGCCCAGGGCATGAACCCGATGAGTAAGCCCGGCTTGCTCCACCGATGCGTGCAAAGCATCAGGCAGAGTCCAGGCAAGCGTCAAATCGTAAGCCCCACCACTCTGAGCGTACCGAATAAACGCCTGAATGAGGCGTGGCGTGTTTTTGCGGGTGGTGTTGCACGAGACAGCAAGAAAATAGGGTGTGGAAGTCGCCTGATAAACAGGCGCTGTCGCGGGTGCGTACATCTTGTCAACCCCCAGACCAATGACTGCAACTCGTTCCATCGGATACCCGTACAGCTCGCAGAACGCATTAGCGGAATAGTGGGAACAAGAAATGACGCGAACACACTGCGGCACAAATGAATTCATTGCACTCTTGATTCGAGCTTGGTCAAGCATACCCTCGGACTGTGTGGCATAAATGACGTCATAAACCGTTGAAATTGCGGGTGTGACCCTCTTGAGAGGTAAGTAAAAATCTGTGGCGTGGAACAAAGATGCCCGGGTCAAAAGCTCTATCAAACCAAATTTTCGCACCCACCCCTCGGCTGCGACTGGCGCACGCAAGCGCTTGAGCGTCATAGAGGCAAGACCGTATTGGTCGAGGTTGCCCAATGCCTTGCGAAAATAGGGTTGGATATTCATACCCGCAGCAAACGCAACGGCTGGAAGTTCGCTCATTACACCAGCTACGGCACGACCAATACCAACCCTCGAATTTGAAAGCGGGGAAATATCAACAGAAATGCTATATTTTGTATGATTATTCAAAAATTTTCCAGTAAATCATAGTCATATGATTTATATCATACATCGAACGGTGTGATGAGAAAAAATTAAGGAGAAATTGAATTTTTAAGCCATGCCACACCGTCGGCACCGTCAGACTCAACTCGGAATATATAGCCCGAATTTTCCAGTATCTTTCTTACCTTTATTTGATCATCTTTCGATAAGCACATCCATTCAAATTTAACAACAATGGGCCGGAACTCCGTAAAGTCAATCATTTTAAGGATTTCACCATCAAAACCCTCTGTATCAATCTGCAAAACGTCAGCGTCTATACAGCAGTGTTCTCGAAGTAAACCCATCATCGATCTACAAATGACATTTTCAGATAATATATCATTCTCTAGTATGTTATTTTTCAATAAATGAGATTTACTCATTGATGCAATTCCAGCAGCCCATGATGGATAATTTTTTAAGCAGTTCTTATTGACTCTATACATGGTCTCAAACTCTTTGTTTGGATGAACGGCAACATTTACAGGAACTACTTGTGGATAATCCTGATAGTTAAAAGAAAGTCTATCAAATAAATCCTTGAGTGGCTCAACAACAATGCCAGACCAACGCCCGGAAGTCACTGTGAGATATAAATCATCAAATGATATTCCATCGTTTGCCCCAATCTGAACAAATTTAATTGGACGGTGCTGGCGATTTAATGCTTCGGATAGCAATTGAAATCTCGTGATTGGTTGCACACGATATAAACCAAGCTTGAAAAACCTGTTCAAGATGCGCACTAGAATTTTAATCATTATTTTAAATAAAATTAATTGATACTTAACCACGCGAAGGTTCCTGACTGGTACCAACATCTATCTCTTTCGCATCGTTTCAGACACTCGACCTGACTGAAATTTAAAAACCACATCAGCATTCTGAATCGTCGATAAGCGATGGGCAATTAGAATAATGGTCAAGTGATGACCTAATCCTTCGATCGCGGCCATCACTTCTTTCTCAGTGGTGTTGTCCAGCGCGCTAGTAGCTTCATCAAACACAATGACTGATGCCTGCTTGTACAGCGCCCTAGCTATGCCGATACGCTGCCTCTGGCCACCACTGAGACGAACGCCACGCTCTCCCACCATCTCCTGATAGGCTAATGACCTCTGTTCAATGAAATCAGCAAGGTGGGCCAGTTTTGCAGATTGTTGAACTCGGTCCATATCGATTTGCTCACGCGGCAGGCCGAAGGCGATGTTCTCGGCAATGGTCGCGTCACTCAGGTAGATCTGTTGGGGCACGTGGGCAATGCCCGACTGCCAAGAACGAAGTTGCTCGCCTATCAATGGGAGGCCATCCACCGTGATATGCCCGCGCTGCGGTTGCAACAAGCCCAGCACCAGGTCGGCCGTGGTGCTCTTGCCGCTGCCCGTAGCACCGATGAATGCCACCGTGGTGTTGGCCTGGATACGGAAATCCACGCCCTTTAGTATCCAGGTTGGCTTGTCTGACGGGTAACTGAACCACACACCTTCAAAACGCAGTTCATTTTTCAGCTTTAGCTTTTGCGCCGAGGCAACCAATTGCTCTGGTTTGATAGGCTGGCCCAATGCCTGGATTACCTTGTTGAGGGATACTTGGTTGCCACGCATGCCAGCAAGCGACACAAAGCACTGCTGCAACGCCGGCAGCAGGCGATTAGCACCAAGCGCAAAAGCACCCAACAAGGGCAGCACCAGCTGCAATTGGGTGCTGTCGGAGGCCGTGCCGACCGCCAGCGCCGCAATGGCGCACATAGCAATGGGTTCCACCAAAAAGCGCGGCGCCATGGCAATAAAACTATTGCTACCTTGGGCCTGCAGCCTTGCCCGATTGGCTTGACGATAAGCAGACTCAAACACCGGCTGGGTGCCGTCAATCAACACGTCCCGAATCCCACCCAGACCTTCCTGAATCGCCTTGACTGACTGGGAGTTCAGCTCAGATATCTTTAGGCCGTTTCGGTGCAAAGCCTCGCGAGTTTTAACAATGATCAAGCCGTATGCGCCGCCAACAACCACAGCGGCAAACAGCGCCACCCAGGGGTCGAGCATCACCAGCGTGATAGTGATCGCCAGGACGACTAAGGTGTTGGTCGCGAAGTAGAAGACAGCTGGAATCAGGCCACTGCTCACATTGTCGGCGTCCGAAGTGCTCAGGGCGATGATCTGGCTGCTGCTTTGCTGGGTGTGAAAGCTGTAGGGTTGATAGAGCGTGCGGCGATAAGCCTCGGCGGAGATGGTGTTGCCAATCTCTGCGCTGAAGCGGTATTGCATTCGAATGGTCAGAAGGCGCAGGGCGCTGGACAGCACAAAGGAGCCGCCAAACAGCACCGCCATGGCCACCACAAGGTGCTGCGGTGTCTGGATTTTGAAGTATTGCAGCCCGGGCTGGATGGTCGACTGGCCCATCATTTGGTGGGCGTTGGCCAGTGCGCCGAGGAACGGAATCACCGCACCCAGGCTGAGAATTTCAGAACCGGCTGCGATGATTTGCAGACACAACATCCAGCCGACCATGCGGCGCTGACGGGAAGGCAGCAGCTTGAAAAGCTGGCGCAGGCTGGCCACAAGACTGGTTGCATGCGCTGGTTGGGGGATCGTCATTTTGAGTGTCGGTCAATCGCCCAGTATTCAAAGCCCGCCAGCGCCATCACAGCGAGGTCGTACAAATCGCGTCCATCAAAAATCACAGTTTCTTTCATTGCAGCCTATAAGTTTAGGTTCGTAACATAGACGCAGAACATTTTGCGTATTCCGGCGGACGTGACCCGCCATTACGGTAATCGTGACCGATGGCGGTGTCGCGCACTCCGATTGTAGGAGGCTGCCGTTTTCAGCTCCGGTTTTCCTCTCTTTGTTGACTCGTTTTTGTCTTACGAAGTGACTCCCCCGTGAGAGTCAGTCGTTGGTGTTTTGCATGATCCTGTCCAGCAGGGCGTCGGCCACCTTGGCGTCCCCAATCCATTCATGCCAGTGCTCTATGGGCAGCTGGCTGGTAAATGCCGTGGCCTTCCTGCCCGCCCGGTCGTTATTCATCTCTAGCAAGTCCGTTCGCGTTTGCGCATCCATCCCCAATAGGCCCCAGTCATCGAGCACCAGCACATCCGTGTTCTTAAAGGTGTCCAGCCAGCGTGTGAACGTGCCATTGGCGTGCCGGATTCGAAGTTCTCCAGCCAGACGCGGTACCCGCTGGTAGAAGGTGCTATGCCCCCGGCGACAAGCGTGCTGAGCAAATGCACAGCCCAGCCAAGACTTACCCGCTTAGGTCTGACTGGTGATCAGCACCGCATGCCCACTGCGTATCCACGGCCCCAGCGTTAGGCTCATCACAGTGGCGTGGTCAATCTCCCGGTAGGGTCGGCAGTCCAAGTCTTCGATCATGGCTTGCGAGTATTTGAGGCGGGCGGTTTTGAGCAACTTGGCGCAGCGCCTGTTATGCCTGCCATGGACCTCCCGATCCACCAGCATGGCCAGACGCTCTTCACGGCTCATGGCGCTGATGCTGCTTTGCTGCATTTGATCCTGCAGCGCTTGGGCCATGCTCACCAGCTTGAGTTGGCGCAATTGATCCAGTGTGATGTTTATCATCATGACCGGTCCCATCATTGGTAATACCCGGCACCGCGCACGTGGGCGTGTACAGGGCTGCTCCATTGGCTGGATTGGGTTTGCTCCAGCAAATCCCGACGATTGAGCAGAATGTCCCGGATGTGCGTGTACTTGGTGGCGCCCAACTTACGGGCCATGGCGCACGCTGCTTCTAACCAGTGGTCGCCATAGCGTTTGCTCAGGCTGAGCAAACCTAAACAAGCCCGGTACGCGTGCTCGGGGTGGCGCGGAGGTGCCAACATCAAGTGGACCGTCTGGGCGCAGGCCAGACCAATCCGCCACAACACCAAGCGCTAGGGCGACCACTGCGCGTGAGCCTGGTGGCGCTCTGGAAGGTGCTCTTGCGCGGTGGTAAATCTCCCCTTGTGCGCACAGCGCATGTGGCTGGCCACGCGCTGGCCCCGGTGCAGCATCTCCACCACATGGACTGCCATGCACAACTCCAACACTTGCCCAACCAAGGAGTTGGGGGCGCTGTGGCGGTGGCCCTCAAACTCGACATAACTGACCATCTGTGTCAAATTCGGGGCTCACTTTAGCGCTGCGCTTTGACATTCACCTTACGCCCCCTCGTCGTTGACCTCGACGGCACCCTCATCAAAACCGACTTGCTGCTTGAAACGGCCAGTCAGTTTGCGCTGGCGCAGCCGTGGCAGACCTACAAGCTGCTGGCCTGGCTGTCGCAGGGCAAGAGTGCCCTCAAAACCCACCTGGCACAAAACACCAGCATCGATGCCACGGCGCTGCCTTATAAAGAAGCACTAATCACCTGGCTAAAACAAGAAAAAGCCCAAGGTCGCGTCATCGTGATGGCCACCGCCAGTCACCGCCTGTTGGCAGACCAAGTGGCCAACCACCTGGGGCTGTTTGATGAGGTGTTGGCGACAGATGCCAGTGCCAACCTCAAAGCCGATGCCAAATGCGCCGCATTGGTGGCCAAGTACGGTGAAAAAGGCTTTGACTACGTTGGCAACGACTGGGCTGACATAGTCGTGTGGCAAAGCGCCGCGCAGGCGCATGTGGTCAGCCGCTCCAGCCGCTTGATCGAAGCCGCCCGCCGCCACGGCAATCTGGGCAAAGTTTTTAGCGACGACAAACCACCGCTGGCGCAAGCGTTGCTCAAAGCAATGCGACCGCACCAGTGGGTGAAAAACCTGCTGGTTTTCATCCCGTTGCTGGCTGCCCACCGCTATGACGACGCAATTAGTGTGCTGCAAGCGCTGCTGGCCTTTATCGCGTTTGGCCTGACGGCTTCAAGCGTTTATCTGCTGAACGACCTGGTCGATGTGGCAGACGACCGGCATCACGCGCGAAAGCGACAGCGCCCGTTTGCGGCCGGGCACTTGAGCCTGCTGCATGGCTGGCTGGCCTGGCCGCTGTTACTGGCCTGCGCTTTCACACTGGCCGCGGCGGCGCTGCCGTTACCCTTCACCCTCAGCCTGGGCGCGTACTTTGTACTGACCTTGGCCTATTCGCTGCGGCTCAAACAAATCCCCATGGTCGATGTGCTGACGCTGGCCGGCCTGTACACGCTGCGCATCATTGCCGGGGCAGCGGTCATTGCCGTGCCGCTAACGTTCTGGCTGCTGTCGTTCTCAATGTTTCTGTTTTTGAGCCTGGCCTTTATCAAGCGCTACAGCGAGCTCAAGGCCGCGCGCCAAAACGGCCAGACCAAAGCCTTGCGCGGGCGTGGCTACACATCACAAGACCTGGAACTGGTGGCGAATCTGGGCGGCAGCGCGGGCTACACCGGCGTGCTGGTGCTGGCGCTCTACATACAAGACGCACACACTGCCAGCTTATACGCCACACCACAAGCCATCTGGCTGGCCTGCCCGCTGCTGCTGTTCTGGATCTCGCGCGCTTGGTTGATTGCGCACCGCGGCCAGATGCACGACGACCCGATCGTCTTTGCACTGAAGGACCGCATCAGTTGGGCCGTGGCGGCGCTGTTTGCGACGGTGTTCGTGGCAGCCCGGGCGATTGCATGAAAGCAGTGAAAAGCGTCTCCCGCATCGCCATGCTTTATGCCGTGTTTGCCGCGTTTGTCACCATCGTCAACGTTGGCAGCCAGGCGCTGGTGATCTGGCTTTACCACGGACCGTATGCCGTGCCGCTGTCGATCCTTGTCGGCACGGTCGCTGGTCTGCCGGTAAAGTATGGGCTGGAAAAGCGCCATATCTTCAGCTTTGAGTCCGACAACCTGGCGCACGACGGGCGCATGTTTGCCCTGTACAGCTTTATGGGAATCTTCACCACGGCGCTGTTTTGGGGCGTGGAATGGGCATTTCACGCCGCCTTTGGTACACCTGCCATGCGTTACCTGGGCGGGGCCATCGGCCTGAGCCTGGGTTACGCCATCAAATACCACCTGGACAAGCGCTTTGTGTTTGTCAAACGCAGCGTCGTAGGGGTGGTCTAATGGAGCTGCACGGCTGGGGCCGATACCCACGTCAGCAGGCGCAGCTGACGCTACCCGTGTCCGCCACGCAATGCGTTGCCACGCTGGCCAGCAGCGCCCCGCTGATCGCCCACGGGCTGGGCCGAAGCTATGGCGACAGCGCGCTGGCGGCGCAGGTGCTGGGCACGCGTTATCTGGATCACTTTTCGGCTTTTGATGCCACCACTGGCGTGCTCACTTGCGCGGCCGGCGTGTCGCTGGATGCGATTTTGCGCACCTTTGTCCCGCGCGGCTGGTTCTTGCCGGTCACACCCGGTACGCGCTTTGTGACCGTGGGTGGGGCCATTGCCAGCGACGTGCATGGCAAAAATCACCATGGCGCGGGCACCTTCAGTGCCCATGTGCAGCGCCTGGAACTGCTGCTGGGCAACGGCGAGCGTGTCAATGCCTCGCCCACCGAGCGCGCCGAGCTGTTTCAAGCCACCTGTGGAGGCATGGGGCTGACCGGAATCATCCTCTCAGTCAGATTGCAACTCAAACCGATTGAGGCTAGCAGCATCGTGCAAACCACCGTCAAAGCCGCCAACCTGGAGGCGGTGCTGGAGGCGTTTGTGGCCAACGCCGCCAGCACTTATTCTGTAGCCTGGATCGACTGTCTGACCCGTGGCAAAGGCCTGGGGCGGGCACTTTTAATGCTGGGCGAGCACGCCACCGACGGCCCACTAGCGGTGCAAATCAGGTCGCCAACACCGGTGCCGTTTGACCTGCCCGCCGCGCTGCTCAACCGCGCCAGCGTCCAAGCGTTTAACAGTCTGTATTACGGCCGCATTAGGCAAGAGGTCAGCCAGCAGCGCACGGCTTTTGAGCCGTTTTTTTACCCGCTGGATGCCCTTGGCCAGTGGAACCGCCTCTATGGCAAACCCGGCTTTGTGCAATACCAGTTTGTGCTGCCCCAAGCCGCCGGCGTCGTCGGTCTGCGCGAGGTGCTTGAGCGCATTGCTGAATCCGGACGGGGTTCGTTTTTGGCGGTGCTCAAGCTCTTTGGCCCGGCCAATGCCAACTACTTGAGTTTTCCGCAAGCGGGCTACACGCTGACGCTGGACTTCAAGGCCGAGGCTGCCGTGTTTGAACTGCTGAACGAGTTGGATGCGATCGTGCTGCAGCACGGCGGACGCCTGTACCTAGCCAAAGACGCCCGCATGAGCGCGGCCACCTTCAAAGCCAGCTACCCGAATTGGCAGGCGTTTGAAGAAGTGCGCGCACGCTGGCACGCCCACGGCAAATTTGCTTCGACCCAATCACTGCGGCTGGGGTTGCAATGAATACAAGAACGTCATGAAAAAGATACTCATCATTGGGGCGACATCGGCCATTGCCGAGGCCACCGCCCGCTTGTGGGCAGTGCAGCAGGGTCACAGTCTGTATTTGATTGGTCGCAGCGCCGAGCGCCTAGGCGGCATTGCCGCTGACTTGAAAGTGCGCGGGGCAAAGTCAACCCAGTTTGCCATGCTGGACGTGAACTACTTTGCCCAACACGCCGCCGCGCTGGATACGGCTATTGACGCGCTGGGCGGCATCGACATTGTGCTGATCGCGCACGGCACCCTGGGTAACCAAAACGTCTGCGAGCAAGACTTTGCCGCCACGCTGCAAGAGCTCAACACCAACGCCATTAGCGTGATCTCGCTGCTGACGCATCTGGCCAACCGCTTTGAAGCCCAGCGGCATGGCTCCATCGTCGTCATCAGCTCTGTGGCAGGGGATCGGGGCCGCCAATCCAACTACGTTTATGGCACGGCCAAAGGGGCAGTGACGATCTTTATGCAGGGATTGCGCCAGCGGTTGCACAAGTCTGGCGTGCAGGTGGTCACCGTGAAACCCGGATTTGTGGACACGCCGATGACGGCTGAATTCAAGAAGGGCCTGCTGTGGGCCAGACCGGAGGCGATTGCACGGAGCATTTGCGCTGGGGTGGAGAAAAGGCGCGATGTGGTTTATGCGCCTTGGTTTTGGTGGGGCGTGATGGGGGTGATCGGGGTGATTCCGGAATGGCTTTTTAAGAAACTCAAACTTTAAGGAATATCACATTCGCCGTTCAGCAATAACCACGCTCACCTGTAATGAAACTATTGAATTGGCGGATTCAAGCACGAAGTGCAACGTTGACCTACTGCAATAAGGAGGCTGAGGATGTTTAGCATTCAAGGCTTCCTGACCTGCAAGTCGAAGTTGCCCGATGAATTACAAACACCTCAGCCAAATTGAAAGATACCAGATTGCCAGCCTTATGAAAGCCCAGCACAGCATCACGCAAATCGCCAGTCTG
>CANLWQ010000021.1 GCA_947494405.1 Comamonadaceae bacterium
CAAGACCTCACCCGCATAGGGCACCGGCATGGTGTGGGTGTCGGTGCCCACATCAGGAATCATGGTGATCAGGCCGCGCAACACATAGCCCACACCAATGGTGAGCATCACAATGGAAAAAGCCGGTTGTCCCAGGATGGGGCGAATGACCAGACGCTCTAGCAGGACACCAAAAATACCCATGGCCACGATGGCGGCAGGCACTGCAATCCAAAACGGAAAGCCCAAAAGCGTCATGGCGGCCAAGCCTGAAAAAGCGCCCACCATCATCAGGTCGCCCTGGGCAAAGCTCACCGTTTCGGTGGCCTTGTAAATCAGCACGAAACCCAGGGCGATAAGTCCGTAAATACATCCCTGGGCCACACCGCTGATCAGCAGTTGCAGCAATTGCACGCCTGTCTCCTCTTGGTTATTTTTAGCCGAGTTCGCTTCACTTGGCGGGGCAGTGCTTCAACACAGCGCAAAACATTTGCGAACGACCGTGCTATTTTGGTAATCTTAAATGAGACTTTCTCTAGGGGTTGTCCCCCATACGGTCCCTACGCAAAGCTTCAATATCGCCCCATGACGCATTCCATTTGCATCGGTTCGTTAGCTACGCGGGCGGGCTCAACCCCATGAAAGTTTTGAACGTTAAAAGCACAGTTACATTTGAGAAAACTGCTTTTAAATGCGTGCATCTGCAACTAAAAAGCATGAAAAAAGCCACTCAAAGAATGGCTTTCTAAGTGGTGGGCCCACCTGGACTCGAACCAGGGACCAAAGGATTATGAGTCCTCTGCTCTAACCAACTGAGCTATAGGCCCTTGGGCTCATTGTATTCAGTAAATAGACCACCACTTTTGCTTCTCCCAAGGCTTGCAAACAAAGCTGATTACTTTTTTCTCGGACTGACCAGAGAACATTTGCAAGCTTGCATCAGATGGGCGAAAAATAAACTGCAGCTGCTCTGTAGGAGACGCAACGCCGTTGGATACATCGCCCATCTCACGCACAAAGGGAACTATGTCTAAGCTGACTTGCTCAGCAGAAAAAGTGGCTTGCAATTGCGCACGCATTTGCTTAGATGCATCTGTGCCCTGCAGCCACAGGGTCATGCTGGGCTCACCAGCTTTGGCGCATTGCGGGATGTCTATGGGCCACGCCACGCATATGTCTTGCTCACCGAGGCGAACTATTTGCTGTTTATACCTGTCGATTGTGCTTTCTTGGGAATAGCTTTCACAAAAAAACTCTTTGCCAGAAGGTGGCGAGCAAGCGAGCAAACAACACAAGGCCAAACAAAGAAAGCTCGGCCTTGCATTCACCGCATCAGAACCAAGGTTTTTCACACTGGCCTGAAAAAACAGCGGACAACTTCATTTGACCCATCTCGCCGTCGATAAAGCGCAGGCCTGACGAGTGGGTATAAATCTTCAGCGCTTTTGTGGCGGTGTTGAAATCGAATGCATAAGCCATGTTCTCAACCGCCTGGCTGGTGTAACTGCCCTGAAAACCCGCAGGGGTTTTAGCCGCAAAGTGGTTATCGCGGTTCAACTCTTTGTACAAAGGAAAGCGGTGGTTATCCAAGTAAATCTCGCCGCGCCGAATTTCAATTCGATGGGTTTGAGCGGCGCGATTTTCCTGGGTCGCTGTTGTCGAACTCGCGTCCCCTTGTGTGGTCCAAAGCCGCGTCTGCTGCTCTTGTCCCTGACAGCTGAGCGTTGGGTAAAGCGCACCATACGCATAGACACCCAGGGGCAGCACCAAAGCCACTGTTGTCCCACCCAACAACTTCAACCATTTTTTATTTCGTGGTCTGGCAAACGCTGAAGTGCTCTTGGACGCACTTGTGGATGCAATTGTGGATGCAGTTGTAGACGCACTTATGGATGCAGTTCTAGATGCGCTTCTAGATGCACCTTCAGTTGCAATCACAGTCGCACTTGAGGCAATAGTTGGAGCCGCCGCTGCTGAAGGCACAAATACCTCAACCAAAGGCTCTGCCAAGTCTTGGGTTGAGGTATTTACATCTGTTGGCGTAGTCAGTCGTTTGCGAAGCGGACGCGTAATTTTGGTCATCTCAACCGGCTGAAAGTTCCACTCAGGTGAGTTATTGGGAATATAGGTCGGCGTTTGAACTTCCACTTCAACGGCAACTGCAACAACAGTTGAATTGACAGGACTTGGTGCCGGCACGGGAATCGAAGCAGCTTTCGCCAAACGTTTAGGCTTGATGCGGTCTAATTTATCGTGCACTTGGCCAATATTTTTTTGCAAATCATCGACCCGAATCTCTGAAATCAAATTGGGTGTTTCGGAGGAAAAGCCAAAAAAATCGCCGCCTTGTCGATTGTCTTTATAGGCTTCTGCGCCCAAAGGTTGCAGGTTGGCTTTGAAACCGTTGGCGCCAATTTTTTGAATATTCGATAACAGCGCAGCGTCAGGCACTTTTTGCACATTGACATCAATGCCGTTTTCTTCCATGACGTCTTGGCGAATCTTTTGCGTGGCATTGTCGGAGACTTTCGCCACATCTTTTTGGTCTTCAAAGGATGCATTGACTTGTTGTATGTTTTCTTGCATGGTGCGAGAAACAATATCGCTTAAGCCCTCTTGCGTTTCTTGGCTTTGCCAGTCACCTTGATTGGCGGCATCATTCACTTCCCTTTTGCCATGCGCTGCGTTGCTGTGCTTTTGGGTCAGGTTCATGCCAAAGTTATTGTCTTTGGCTTTTTTACGCGTCCTTTTTCTGGTGTGCAAGGATTTGATTTCTTCATCGGAGCCAAAGGGCTTGAAGTTCTTGATCTCTAGCGGCGCATAGTAAGAACTGAACTGTTTGTCGGTGACATCAAAGGCATCAAGCAAGTTTTCAAACAGGCGCTTTTCAATCTCTACAACAACACCATCAGACATCATGGAGTCGCAGACGTTGGCCAAGATCAGTAATTTTTGGTCTGAGTTGATCACCTTAATGGCGTCACTACAAAACTGGTTCATCTTCACGGTGCGCACATATTTCATGGCAACCGCTTGCAGGTTTTCAAACTCACCGATAACAACTTGCAACTGACCAATTTCCTCTTCAGCAATATCGCCGTCTGCCGACATCATGTAAAGCAAAGAAGCGGCCATCGCCAAATGCGGGGTAATGACGTTGTCATCTATTTGCGTGGGCTCGTAAGGGCCCAGCAAAGATTTTTCATTTTTCAGCGCGATGGCGCTGTAATAAGTAGAGAATGATTTTTTGCTGTAACCAAACGAGCCGCATATTTTTTGAAACAGCTCTTCTTCAACAGCTTGGCAAACACCGTCGGCCAGCAAGCAATCGCACAAATTGCACAAAATACACAACTTGTCTTCGTTGCTCAAAACAGGCAGTGCGTCATTCAGGAACTGCTCTACGGAAACAGTTTCTACATATTCATAAGCCAACTCAAGCACGTCTTGGTTGCCGCCGATCACCGCTTGCAATTGGCTGGACTCATGGTCGTCGATTTCCCCATCGGCCATCAGCATGTAAAGCAAGGCCACCGCCAATGAAAGGAATGGCGTTAACTCTATGGGGTCGTCTGGCTCAACTTCATCAAGCGTTGTCTGGGGGGCGTTCATGACAGCCTTTGTATGTGAACCTGTCTATGGTGCTTCACACGCCAACTCAATCACCCACAGTCTTGCTTCAATTTACACACTTACACATGGAAATTGACCCAATCGCATAACTTGGGAAAAATTAAAAATCCGAAGTAATTATTTTTATCTAATTAATTATTTATCAGCCGGATTTATGGCTAAGTGCATTGCTGATCAATTTGGAGGTGATGTCCACAATTTGAATCATGCGCTCGTAAGGCATTCGCGTGGGTCCTATAACCCCCAATGTGCCAACCACCTGACCATCCACTTCGTAATTGGCGCTGACCACTGACAAGTCTTCAAACGGCACGATCTGGCTTTCGCCACCAATATAAATGCGCACACCTTCGGCTTGTGAGGAGATATCGAGCAAGCGCATCAACTGGGCTTTTTGTTCGAACACATCAAAGGCGCGCCTTAACTGCCCCATATCGCTAGAGAAGTCAGACACCGACAATAAATTGCGCTCGCCACTGATCACAACCTCGTCTTCGCTTTGCACCAAGGCCTCTGAGCTGAAATTCACTGCGGCTTGCATCAACGACGCAATCTCGCTGCGTAAGCTTTCGACCTCGGCTTGCAAACGTTCGCGAACCTGGTCGATGGCCATGCCAGAAAAATGGGCGTTAAGGTAGTTGGAGGCTTCAACCAATTGGGTTTGCGAAAAATCAGCGTCGGTGAATATCACCCGGTTTTGCACGTCACCCTCGGGGGTCACAATGATGACCAAGACGCGTTTATCGGAGAGCCGTAAAAACTCGATATGGTGAAACACCGAACTGCGCTTAGGCGCCATGACCACGCCCACAAAGTTGGATAAATTGGACAACAACTGCGCGGCACTGGTGATGACTTTTTGCGGCTGCTCCGCCACCAAACTGGGCGCCTGCAACTCTTGGCGGTCAAAAGTCAGCATGGTGTCGACAAACATGCGATAGCCGCGCGCCGTAGGAATGCGCCCTGCTGAGGTGTGGGGACTGACAATCAAGCCCAATTCTTCGAGATCGGCCATGACATTGCGCACAGTGGCGGGCGAGAGTTCAATGCCGTTGGCGCGGGATAAGGTGCGCGAACCCACAGGTTGTCCGTCAGCGATATAGCGTTCTACCAGTGTCTTAAGTAATAACTTGGCACGTTCGTCCAGCATGGTCATCCTTTTGAGGCATTTTAATGATGTAATTTGGCCTATGAATCCCAAGTTTGGCCAAATCGCCGTTATTGGCAAATCCCATGCCTCTTCCACTCCCAGTGTGACTGCTGCGCCTAGCAAACTTATCTTGGCCTCCTTGGTGGATTTTTTGCATCGCCAAGGCAGTGAAGTGGTGGTGGAAAAGGAAACCGCTGCGCATTTGGGCGCGCATTCTTGCCCCGTGATGGATGTGGGCGGCATTGCGCGGGAATGTGACTTGGCCTTGGTGATGGGCGGCGACGGCACCATGCTGGGCTTTGGCAGGCAATTGGCCCCCCATGGCATTCCCTTGATTGGTATCAACCAAGGCAGATTGGGCTTTATCACCGATATTCCTTTGGAACACATGCAAGCCAGCTTAGAACCCATGTTGAAAGGCGAGTATGCAGAAGACCGCCGCATCATGTTGCATGCCCAAGTGTGGCGCGGCCCCGATTGCGTGTTTGATGCGCTGGCCTTGAACGATGTGGTGATTAACCGAGGTGCCACTTCGGGCATGGTTGAGTTGCGCGTATCCATCGACGGGCATTTTGTGGCCAACCAACGCGCTGACGGATTGATCATCTCCACACCTACTGGTTCCACGGCTTACTCGCTGTCGGCGGGTGGCCCTTTGCTGCAACCCTCTTTGGGTGGTTTGCTGATGGTGCCAATTGCGCCCCACACTTTCTCCAACCGTCCCTTGGTTTTGTCCGACCACGAAGAAATCATGATCGAGTTGGTGGCAGGGCGCGACGCCAGCGCCAATTTCGATATGCAATCCATGGCTTCTATGCTGATTGGTGACAAGGTCTTGGTGCGTAAATCACCGCACCACGCGGTCTTTCTTCACCCCAAAGGTTGGAATTACTTTGACACACTTCGCCATAAATTGCATTGGAATGAGGGTGGTTCATGAGCTTGCAACGCATCAGCCTGCGTGACTTTGTCATTGTTCGCCAACTTGAACTTGAGTTTGGCGCGGGTTTTACTGTGCTCAGTGGCGAAACAGGCGCGGGCAAATCTATTTTGATTGATGCACTTCAACTGGTGCTGGGTGCGCGCGCTGAAGCCAGTGTGGTGCGTGAAGGTGCTGCGCGTAGCGAGTTGTGCGCTGAATTCTCTACCCCCGCGCATTTGCAAGCTTGGCTGCAAGACAATGGTTTTGAAGCAGCTGAAGACTTGCTGCTCAAGCGCAGTATCGATGCACAAGGCAAAAGCCGCGCTTGGATTAACGGCAGTCCAGCCACCGCCACCCAGCTGCGCGAAATTGGCGATCAACTGCTCGATATCCACGGCCAACATGCTTGGCAAAGCCTCACCCGCCCCAGCGCTGTTCGCGAGTTACTAGACGCTTATGCGCAAATACCAGCGCAGGCTTTGCAAACGCTGTGGGACGATTGGCGACAGAGTTTGCAAACCTTGGCGCATGCACGCGCAGCGCAAGACCAGCTGCAACAAGAGCGCGAGCGTTTGAGTTGGCAAATCAGTGAAGTCGACAAACTCTCGCCTGGCGACGATGAATGGGACAACCTCAACGCCCAACACTCCCGCTTGTCGCACGCCCAATCGCTGATGGACGCGGCCCAAAGCGCCTTAGCCCATTTGCAAGAGGAAGACGCGGCGCACAGCCATTTGGCGCAGGCTGTGAAAGCTTTGCAAGAGCAGTCGGCTATAGAAACCCAATTCCAACAACTGGCCGACCAACTCAGCTCTGCGCTGGCACAAGCCGAAGATGCGGCCCACAGCTTGCAAGCTTGGTTGCGCCGCGCCGACCTAGACCCGCAAGGCTTGGCCGAACTCGATGCCCGCATGGGTTTGTGGGTGGCTTTGTCACGCCGCTACAAGCGCACGCCCCAAGAGTTGCCCGCGCTATATTTAGGTTGGCAGCAAGAGCTTGTCAAGCTAGACGCCGCAGCCGATTTGGCCGCACTTGAAACTGCAGAGCAAAAAGCCAAAAATGCTTTTATGGTGGAAGCCCGCAAAAGATCGCAAGCCCGTCAAAAATCCGCACCCAAGCTGGCGGCCAGCATCACCCAAGCCATGCAAAACCTGGGCATGCAAGGCGGTCAATTTCAAGTGCAATTGCAAGCTTTGGATGAACCTGCCAGCCATGGCTTGGAGGAAGTGCAGTTTTTGGTCGCCGGTCATGCCGGCAGCACGCCCAGACCTGTGGGCAAAGTGGCTTCTGGCGGTGAACTTTCACGTATCGCCTTGGCGATTGCGGTCACCACCAGCCAATTGGGAACGGCGCAAACCCTTATTTTTGACGAGGTTGACGCCGGTGTGGGCGGCGCTGTTGCCGAAACAGTAGGCCGCCTGATGAAGCAGCTGGGCAAAGACCGTCAGGTATTGGCTGTCACCCACTTGCCCCAAGTCGCTGCATGTGCAGACCACCATTGGGTGGTGTCCAAACACGCCGACAAGTCGGGTGTGGCCAGTGTGGTCACGCCTGCTGAGGGTGAGCAACGGGTGGCAGAAATTGCGCGTATGTTGGGTGGTGAGCGGTTGTCGGACACGACCCACGCCCACGCCCGCGAAATGCTACAAGCCATGACCCAAGCCCCACCTAAACCCAAGGCAGCACGCGCATGAATCGCGAACTTATATTGATCACCGGCATGTCGGGCTCTGGCAAATCGATTGCCTTGCATGCCTTGGAAGACGCTGGCTATTACTGCATAGACAATCTGCCGCCTGAATTGTTGCTGCCGTTTGTGCAACTGAAAGACCCCACACAGCAAACCAAGGTTGCTATCGCCATGGATGTGCGCAGCGCCCATGCATTGCATTTGGTACCCGCGCAGTTGATGCAGCTGCGAGATCAGCAAATCAACGTTCGCTTGCTGTTTTTAGATGCCAACACCGACACACTGGTGCACCGTTTTTCTGAGACACGGCGCAACCATCCTTTGTCACGCACCGACTCAGGCGCTGCAGCATCCACCCTCGATTTGGCAGCGGCCATCGAACTCGAGCGAAAGCTTTTATCGGATTTGCGCGAAGAGTCGCACATCATCGATACCAGTTTGTTGCGTGCAGGCAAGTTGCAAGACTACATCCACTCACTGGTGACTGCGCCCAGCGCTGAACTCACGCTGATGTTTGAATCCTTCGCTTTCAAACGTGGTATTCCGGTCCATGCAGACTTTGTGTTCGATGTGCGCATGTTGCCCAACCCGCATTACGAGCCCGAGCTCAAAGCGCTCACAGGCCGCGATACCGCTGTGGCTCAATGGCTGGCACAACTGGCGCCGGTGCAAAAAATGCAAACAGATATTTGCGACTTTTTAGACCAGTGGCTTCCCTCGTTGAAAAACGACCATCGCAGCTATGTGACTGTGGCCATTGGCTGCACCGGTGGACAACACCGCTCGGTGTTCTTGGTTGAAGCCCTGCACCAGCGCTTTAGCGGCAACTGGGTCACTTTAAAGCGCCACCGAGAGCTCGATACGCTTTAAGCCTGCAACAACTGACGAACGGGCGCGGGCAAACCTTTTGTTGGCCAGTCTTTGCTAGACCACCATTGGCCTGTACCCAAAATTTTCTCGCTACCCAGCACCAAGTGAGCGGCATGCAGATGCAAGTCTTTGTGGGTGAGCACATGCACGAAAGCCGGTGACCAAGTCACTTGGGTTTGAAGATGTTGGGGAAGCGAAACCAACAAGGCCTGCTCGCTGCTGAAAATCGGCGGGGTGTACAAACTGGCCCAGACACCTTTAGGTGGGCGCTGCTGCAGCCAAGCCGCGCCGTCTTCTGTGCGCGCGCACAACAACCACATGGATTCAGCACTGCGCTTGAGCTTGCGAAGCTTGACGGGGTACTGCGTGGCTTGGCCTTGCTTTTGTGCCACGCACAAGCCCAACATGGGGCAACGCTCGCAAGCGGGTCGGCTGCGACTGCACAAAGTGGCGCCCAAATCCATCATGCCTTGGGTGTAGGCGGGCATTTCTTTGTTGTGCTTGGGCAAAACCTGCTCGGCAATCTCCCACAAAGCTTTCTCATAGGCAGCTTGTGACAAATCAAGGCCAAAGCCAAAGACCCGCGTCAGCACCCGTTTGACATTGCCATCCAATATCGCTTCGCGGTGACCAAAGCACAAGGACGCAACGGCGGCAGCGGTAGACGGGCCAATGCCTGGCAACTGCTGCAAAGCATGCTTGCTGGCTGGAAACACACCCGCATGTTCTTGCACCACCGCCTGCGCGCAGCGGTGCAAGTTGCGCGCTCGGCTGTAGTAACCCAGGCCACTCCACAGACCCAAAACCTCGTCGAGGCTGGCTTTTGCCAAATCGAAAACCGTGGGAAAGCGTTGTAAAAAATGGGTGTAGTAGCCCATCACCGTCACCACTTGGGTTTGCTGCAACATGATTTCTGACAGCCAAACCTTGTAGGGGTCGTTGCTGGCTTGCCAAGGCAAGTCATGCCTTCCGTACTGCTTTTGCCATGCCAGCAAGCGCTTGGCAAAACTGTCAGAGGCGTTCAAGGCTTTTGGCATTGTGGGCAGTAAAAAGTGGAACGCTGACCCTGCACCAAACGCTTGATGGGCGTGGCGCAAACACGGCAAGCTTGGCCTGCGCGGTCGTAAACCATGGCTTGCAATTGGAAATAGCCGTTTTGTCCCTGGGCGTTGGAGAAGTCGCGCAAGCTGCTGCCGCCTTGGGCGACAGCAGCCAGCAGCACTTGCTTGATAGCCGTGTGAAGTTTGAAGGCGCGAGGCTTGCTAAGACGCGCAGCGCGGGTGGTCGGGCGAATGCCAGCCATGAACAGCGCTTCGCTGGCGTAAATATTTCCCACACCCACCACAATACCGCCGGCCAACAGCAAGGGCTTGATGGCTGTTGAGCGAGTCTTTAAGGCTTTGGCAAACAACTCTGGCGTGAAACTGTCCTCTAAAGGCTCTACACCTAAATGCCCTAGCAACTTTTGAGCAACCGGACTGTTTTGGCTTTCTGCATAAACCACAGCCCCGAACCGCCTGGGATCATGTAAGCGCAACAAGCCCTTGTCGGTGAGGCAGTCGAAATGGTCATGCACACCCGGCGGGGACAAGGCTTGGCCAAAAGACAAAGACCCGGACATGCCAAGGTGAATCAACAACAGGCCTTGGCTTAAATCGAGCAACAAGTACTTGCCGCGGCGGCGCACGCCCAACACTTGACGGCCTTGCAAGCCAGAGACGCTGCAACCCAAGGGCCAACGCAAGGCCTTGCCCATGGCCACATTCAAAACCTGCGCGCCGGCAATCCGTGAGGCAAAACTCAGGCGCGTAACTTCAACTTCAGGTAATTCGGGCATGGCAAGCAGACTAAGTAATGCTGCGATTATCATTCGCTGATGAACTCTTACCTTCGCATCAACGAACTGCACAGTGCTTTGCTAGCTGGTGCCGCCACCTTTGCTTTGATTGGCTCTCCTGTTCACACAGCTTGGGCGCAGCAAGCACCCACGCCCAGCGAGACTGGGTCTGCGGCTGTTAAGAACTCCAATTTGAGTGCCGAATGGTTGATGTTGATTTTGCTGGGTGAGATGCAAATCACCCAGGGCGACCCCAGCGCTGGCTTCTCCATGATTTTTGAAGCCGCACGCAAAAGCGGTGACCCTGCTCTTTACAAACGTGCAGTTGAGGTGGCCTTGGCTGCACGTTCAGGCACCTCAGCTCTTGAAAGCGCCAAAGCTTGGAAAAAAGCGCACCCCACATCGCAAGAAGCCAACAGCTATGTGTTGCAAATTCAAATTGCATTGAATCAGGTGGTTGAAAGTGTCACCACTTTGCGCTCTAGCATCAGTTTGCTTCCCCCAGAGCAACAAGCCGCCGCCATCATGGGCGTGCCGCAAATTTATTCTCAAGTCAAAGACAAAGAACTGGCCAATGCGGTGGTTGAGCAAGCGCTCAACCCCTTTACCAGCCAAGAAAGCACAGCGGGGGTCACCTGGACCACGATTGGCCGTATGCGGATTTTGGCCAAGAAACTGCCCCAAGCCATGGAAGCCGCGAAATTAGCTTTGGCCAAATCGCCAGACGCCCCCGAACCCGCCATGCTGGCGTTGGAGTTGTTCTCGCTGGGTGAATCGCAGGCCGAAGACATGGTTCTCAAGGCCTTGGAAAAAGTAGGCCAACAAGGCCTGCAACTCAGCTATGCAAGAGTACTGATAGACAACCAGCGCCTCAACGACGCCTTGGTTCAATTGAAAAAACTCTCCCAAGACATGCCTGATTTTTCCGATGTTTGGCTGCTGTTGGGCGCAGTACAAATCGAGCAAGCTCAAGACACCGATGCCAAAGCATCGTTGCTGCGGTTTTTAGATTTAGAAAAAGAAAAACAAGAAGTTCGCGGCCTGTCGCAGGCTTACTTGATGCTTTCCCAAATCGAGCTCAGAGCCAAAAACAGTGCGCAAGCCGAATCGTGGCTCAACAAAATTGACGACCCTGAACAACTGACGCAAGTCCAAGTGCAAAGAGCCAACCTGCTCGCCAGCAAAGGCGACCTCAACAAAGCCCGCGCCCTGATTGCCCAGTTGCCCACCAACACCCCGCAAGCCAAGCGCGGGCGCTTGCAAGCTGAAGTCAAGTTACTGCGTGACTACAAAAAATACGACGACGCCTACCAAGTGTTACTCAAAGCCAGCAAGGAAGAAGCTGACGACCTCGACTTGCGCTACGAAGTCGCCATGATGGCTGAAAAATTGGGCCGACTCGATGAGATGGAAAAACTTTTGCGCAGCATCATTGAGGCCAAACCCGACTACCAACATGCTTACAACGCTTTGGGGTTCTCTTTGGCGGATCGCAATTTGCGTTTACCCGAGGCCAGAGAACTGATTGTCAAAGCCCTTGAATTTGCCCCAGAAGACCCGTTCATCGTCGACAGTTTGGGCTGGGTGGAATTTCGCATGGGCAACAAACTCTCGGCTTTGGCTATTTTGGAGCGCGCCTATAACAACCGGCCAGATGTGGAAATAGCCGTCCATTTAGGTGAAGTGCACTGGAGCTTGGGGCAGCAAGACAAGGCCCGCAAAATTTGGCGCGATGCCATGCGCATTGACCAAAACAACGAACTTTTGCAACAAACCCTCAAGCGCTTGAAAGTCAAACTCTGATGTTTGCGCGCAAAATGGGCTGGCACGCTCTGAGCGCTGCCATGCTTGTTTTGCTCAGCGCGTGTGCCCACTCCCCTCGTCAAGCGGCAAACAGCACCTCCAGCGCGACGCTCATGGGTCATTGGGAAGGCCGCCTGACCATGCGGGTAGCCAAAAATCCCCCCGAACAATTCAGCACAGCGTTCGAGATGTCTGGCCACGCCGAACAAGGTCAACTTCAGTTGCTCTCGCCTTTGGGTACCACCTTGGCTGTGGTGCGCTGGAACCCCCAAGGCGCAAGCCTGCAGCAAAGCAACGACATCCAGCAATTTGCCTCCATGGATGAACTGACCCAAAGCCTCACAGGTGCTGCCTTGCCTCTGCCGCAGTTGTTGATTTGGTTAGACCGTGCCGGCCCTGCGGTTGCTGGATGGCAAATCAAAGCCGAAGTGTTGAAAAATGGCCGCCGCGTATTGGCCGAACGCCAGCAACCCCTGCCAGCCTTGCAGCTGACCTTGCTGCTAGACCCCCCATCTTGAATCTTGTAAAGCCATGCAGTTCCTACACAACGTCCCTGCACCCGCCAAGCTGAATTTGTTTTTGCACGTCACTGACCGTCGCGCCGATGGCTATCACTTGCTGCAATCTGCGTTCATGTTGATTGATTGGTGGGATGAGTTGCACTTTGATTTGCGAGAAGACGCTCAATTGCTACGCATAGACCTGAGCACGCCATTACCTGAACTCGACCTGAGCTTGCAGGCGGCCCAAGCGTTGCAACAGGCCAGCGGCACCACCCAAGGAGCGCTGATTCGGGTGAAAAAAAACCTGCCTGCTGAAGCCGGTTTAGGCGGAGGTTCTTCAGACGCGGCCACCACTTTGCTGGCCTTGAACCGACTCTGGGGGCTGAACTGGCCACTCTCACGCTTGCTCCCCTTGGGGGCAAGCTTGGGTGCAGACGTCCCTTTTTTCCTAGGTGGTCGCAACGCCTGGGTTCAAGGTATTGGCGAAAAACTCCAAGCCATCGATCTGCCGGCGGCGAGGTTTGTGGTGCTTAAACCGCAGCAAGGCCTGTCCACCGCCAAGATTTTTCAAGACCCAGGGCTGGTTCGCGATACGCAGCCTGCTACAATGGCCGACTTTGCTGCACAGCCTTACGCCTTCGGGCGCAATGACTTGCAAGCCGTTGCCCAAAGACTGTGTCCCGAGGTTTCCCAAGCCCTGCATTGGCTGGAAAACCAAGGTTTACATCCCAAGATGACGGGTTCAGGTAGCGCGGTGTTTGCCAAAATCGAGTCTTCGACGGTGTTAGCCCACCCTCCCGAAGGATGGATTTTGCAAATATGCAGTAATTTGGAGGTTCATCCTTTGCACCGATGGGTCTCCTGCGACGATTAACTGGAAGCGTGTTGA
>CANLWQ010000022.1 GCA_947494405.1 Comamonadaceae bacterium
CTGGAATAGCTGCCGCAATAGTGAGCAAACAGAGAAACTTCACCAGTGAATAACCGTTTTGTGCAGACAAAGCTTCTGCACTCACAAAAAAGCTTGTGCCATAGGCCACGCTGTAACCCACCACAAAATAAACCACGGTAGAGATACTGAAATCCACCAGAATTTTGACCAAGGCATTGACTTGGTTTTTTTTGCGAACCGTACCCAGCTCTAGAAAAGCAAAACCAGCATGCATGGCCAGCACCATGATGGCGCCCAACAATATAAATAAAGCGTCTATGCCCTGTTTGGGTGCGTCCATGAGATCTCCGAGACAGTTATGTTTAAAAATGGTGCAAAAAAGGAATAAAAACCAAAATCGCACCAAAACAAAGCAATAACCGCACCATTAGGGCCTCAATAAACCAAGGCTTGCTTGGTTATACTTAAAACGCGCCGATTTGCCACAGCTTGCGGGCGCTTAAACAAGTTCAGCTAAAGACGTCAGCCCATTTGGCGCCGTTTTTGGTGATGTTGGGTTTTTGATGTCATTCATTGTTTCTCCTCAGTCCTTAAGTTTTGATCAGCCTTTGCATTTGCAAGGCGGTGGCGTATTGCGCCAATACGATTTGAGTTACGAAACTTATGGCGAACTCAACACCGATCGCAACAACGCGGTGTTGATTTGTCACGCCTTAAATGCCTCTCACCATGTGGCGGGAAGTTATGCGGGTCAAGACAAAAGCCAAGGCTGGTGGGACAACATGGTGGGGCCAGGTAAAGCGGTCGATACCAACCGGTTTTTTGTCATTGGCGTGAATAACTTAGGCTCGTGTTTTGGCTCTACGGGCCCCATGCACACCAACCCTGAAACAGGGCGGGTTTACGGTGCAGATTTCCCAGTGGTGACGGTGGAAGATTGGGTGAACGCCCAAGCCCGCTTGCTTGATCGCTTAGGCATTAATCAATTGGCCGCCGTGATGGGCGGCAGCTTGGGCGGCATGCAGGCTTTGAGTTGGAGTTTGCAGTTTTCCCATCGTGTCAGACACGCTGTGGTCATCGCCAGCTCGCCCAATTTGAACGCTGAAAACATTGCGTTCAATGAAGTGGCGCGTCGCGCGATTGCTACCGATCCCGATTTTCATGGCGGCCATTTTTATGCACATGGCGTCATTCCAAAACGGGGTTTGCGTATTGCGCGCATGTTGGGCCACATCACGTATTTGAGTGATGATGTGATGAACACCAAATTTGGCCGACTGTTGCAAGAAGGTGAGACTTTCAAATACAGCACGCAAGAAGTCGAGTTTCAGATTGAAAGTTATTTACGCTACCAAGGCGATAAATTCAGCGAATACTTTGACGCCAACACTTATTTGCTGATCACACGCGCTTTGGATTACTTCGATCCGGCGGCCGCTTACCAAGGCAATTTGCAGCAAGCGCTGGCCAGAGCCACGGCAAAGTTTTTATTGGTCAGTTTCACCACCGATTGGCGCTTTGCGCCCGCGCGCAGCCGAGAAATGGTGCAAGCCTTGGTCGCCAATCAGCGTGAGGTCAGCTATGCCGAGATTGATGCGCCTCACGGCCATGATGCTTTTTTATTGGACGACCCACGCTACTTGTCGCTGGTGAAAGCTTATTTTGAACGCATCAGCATGGAGGAGCTCGCGTGAACCCCATATTGCGAGATGCGGTGATGAAAATGGTGCCATATGGAAGCCGTGTGCTGGACTTGGGATGCGGTGACGGCTCCATGTTGGCCTATTTGCAGCAACACCATGGCTGCAGCGGCTATGGCGTGGAGATAGATGACGCCAATGTGCTGGCTTGTGTCAAGCGAGGCGTGGAAGTCATACAGCTCAATTTGGACCAAGGCTTGGCCATGTTTGGTGACCAAAGCTTTGATGTGGTTTTACAAATAGACACTTTGCAGCATTTGCGCAATGCAGAAACCATGTTGAATGAAACTGTCAGGGTGGGCCGCATGGGCATAGTCACTTTCCCCAACTTTGCCCACTGGCCCAACCGCTTAAGCGTTATGCGCGGCTACATGCCTGTGACCCGAAAACTGCCCTTTCAGTGGTATGACACGCCCAATATACGTGTGGGAACCTTTACAGACTTTCTCACCTTGGCCCAAAAAAACCATTTGCATATTCAAGATGCGTTTGGATTACAAGAAGACCGCGTGGTACGTTGGTGGGCCAATGCCAGAGCAGCAACTGCTGTGTTCCAATTGTCTGCTTTGACTCCCTGAGCTTTCATGTCCTCTATCGCCTTTCATGCGGCCCAAAAGCCCCAAACCACCTTGCTTGAGCACGGTGAGCAAAGTTTGGCTTTTTACCATTGGCCGCAAGCGCCTGAAGTGGGTCAAGCCGCTGTGCTTTTGTTGCACGGTTTAGGCGAACACATGGGGCGCTATGGCCATGTTGCCAGCGCATTGCAAGCGGCGGGTTACACGGTGTTTGGTTATGACCACCATGGACACGGTTTGTCCAGCGGCTTGCGTGGGGACTTGCTGCATGCGCAGCAGTTGGTTGATGATGTGGGATTTGTGATTGAACATGTGCGCAGTTTGACCGCCTCGCCATTGGTCTTGTTGGGGCACAGCATGGGTGGCTTGGTTGCTGCGCGCGCAGTCGCGAAAGGTCTGCCGCACATAGATGCGTTGGTGATGAGTTCACCAGCCTTGGGCGCACACACCAACTTGCTGCAAAAAATCTTGTTGGCAACCTTGCCGCATTTTTCACCCCATTTGCGGGTGGACAACGGCGTGAAAACCGCTTGGTTGGCGCGAGACGCCCAGGTGGTGCGTGCCTATCAACTCGACCCCTTGGTGCACAGAAAAATTTCCGCAGCCTTGGCGTCTTGGATAATCAACGAGGGCGTCAAAACAGTGCAAGAAGCCAGCACTTGGCACATGCCAAGTTTGTTGCTCTATGCGGGTCAAGATCAATTGGTCTTGCCGCAAGCCAGCGCCGCATTTGCGCATGCCGCGCCGCCCGAGGTGGTGCAAGCGCATTGCTTTAATGTGATGTACCACGAAATATTCAACGACCC
The DNA here is from genome assembly GCA_947494405.1 of Comamonadaceae bacterium. GTDB lineage: Bacteria > Pseudomonadota > Gammaproteobacteria > Burkholderiales > Burkholderiaceae_C > Limnohabitans. Next base: position 3,043 of record CANLWQ010000022.1, read on the forward strand.
AGAAAAAGCCATGGTCATTGCCAAATTGCAATCGTGGCTGGACAGCCGCTACAAAACTTAAAGCCAGCCAGACAGCACGGCCAAGGGTGCGGTTTCAGCGCGCAACACCCTGGCGCCAAGGCTTACAGGCATAAAGCCCAGTTCCATCGATTGGGACTCCTCTTCACGGCTCAAGCCGCCTTCCGGGCCAATCAGTAAAACCACAGAGGGCTTGAGGCTGAGATCCAAGCCTGGCAAGGCCACAGCTTGCTCATCCAAAGAAAGCACCCATTGGTGTGGTGAAGGATTAGCCGGCAAAGCGCTGACCCACTCACCCCAACTTTGCGGCACATCAATACGGGGAAGGGTGTTACGCCCGGATTGGGCACAGGCCGATTGCGCAATGCCTTGCCAATGCAATTGGCGTTTGAGCGCGCGCTCGGGGCTCAAGCGCAGCACACCATGGGCCGTCATCAGTGGGGTGATACGCGACACACCCAGCTCGGTGGCTTTTTCCACCAACCAATCCATGCGCTCATTGGCAGGCATGCCCATCACCAGTTGACTCACCACCGGGCTTTCGCGCTCAATCGCTTCATGGCTGTCTATGCTGGCATGCACACTGTTGCGCGTCATCGCCACAATGCAAGCGCTGTATTCGCCGCCCAGACCGTCAAACAGTGTCACATGCTTACCTGGTTGCAAACGCATCACTTGAATATGGCGAACTGTCTCCGGGGGCAAGTCCAAGCTCACACCCAATGTCAAAGGAACAGGGCAATAAAAGCGTGGCACCAATACGCCTTAGACCCGCCCGTAGGCGTAGCCACTGACAGCCGTGTGGTCTTCAATGCTGTCCACTAAGCGCAACAGCGGTTTGAGCTCTCGGTAGCGACCGCAGGTGGCGCGTATATAGGCCAAGAAACGTGGCGTGTCGGCCAAGTATTTGGGTTTTCCATCGCGCAAGCTCAGGCGGGCAAAAATACCCGCAACTTTCAAATGCCGTTGCAAGCCCATCCATTCAACCGCGCTGTAAAAAGCGCCAAAGTCGCTGTGCCAGCCGTCATGGTCGAGCATGCCCAAAGACCTGGCACGCTCCCAATAACGAACCGTGACATCGATGCAAAAGTCTTCCTCCCAGCTGATGAAGGCGTCGCGCATCAGGCTGGCAATGTCGTAGGTGATGGGGCCATACACCGCGTCTTGAAAATCGAGCACACCTAAGCGAGGCTCTTTGGCGTCCCAAGGCACCATCAGATTGCGCGGCATGAAGTCGCGGTGAACAAACACCATGGGGGCGGACAAGTTGCGCGCCACCAGCACATCAAAGCTTTGTTGAAGCTGCAGTTTTTGAGTGTCGTCTAAGGTCTTGCCACGGTACTGGCCCACATACCAGTCGGGAAACAACTGCAACTCGCGTTGCAGCAAGGGCGCATCGTAAAGCGGAAGAACATCAGGGCGAGAAGCTTGTTGCCACACCAGCAACGCGTCTAAGGCGCGGTTGAAAAAACCTAAATTTGCGTCTGCATGTTCAGTATCGAGCACCTGAATCATGGTGTGCTGGCCCAAATCATCCAGCAGCATAAAACCCAAGGCCGGTTCCCAAGCCAGTACCTTGGGCACCAACAAGCCAGCGGCTTGCATCAAGCCTGCAATGTCTACAAACGGCTGGCTGTTTTCCTTGTCGGGCGGGGCGTCCATGATGATCAAGCTGGCCCCCGCTGCATCGACTCGGAAATAGCGCCTGAAACTGGCGTCAGCACTGGCCGCTCGCACGCTGTCTGGGGTCAACTCATGTGCCAAGCGCACAGATTCAAGCCATTTGGCAAAAGCGTGGGCGCGGGCGCTGTCTTGCCAGCCCAGTTGTTCGATGGCGTTGGAAAGTGGGGCTTGAGGGGAAAGGTCGTGATCAGATAGGGTCATGGATAATCTAAATTCTACAAACAGCGCTCTCGGGCGGCCCAGTCTTCTCTCATGCGCCAGATTTTCATATTGTCAGTGCTAAGCGGCGTGTTGCCATGCGCGGGCTTGCTGTGTTCTCCCGTTTGGGCACAAGAAGGACAGCCCTCGCTCAAGCTCAAACCCAGTTCGGGGCTGGTTGAACGCTGGACACCGCAAGTGCGCTCTCAGTTACCCACGTTTGTAGAAAGCGATTTTGTAAGCGGACGTACCGATCTTGACACGACCATGCAAGGTAACAGCATTTTGCGCAAGGCCGACACCCTGATTCGCGCCGACAGTATCGATTACTACCAACCCGATGACCGTGCCCGCGCCACAGGCAATGTGTACCTGAACCGTGGTGGCAACCGCTACCAAGGAAGCGCGCTTGATTTACAGGTCGATGCCTTCAGCGGTTTTTTCCTCAACCCCAGCTACCAGTTTTTACGCTCTTCAGGTCACGGCAGCGCTCAGCGCTTTGACTTTATTGATGAAAAGCATTCAGTGGCGAAAAAAGCCACCTACACCACCTGTACCCGCAAGCCTGGCCCGTCTTGGTTGCCCGATTGGATGGTGGAGGCTGAAAAAATCAGTTTTGACAATGAGTTAAACGAGGGCAAAGCGCAAGACGGGGTGCTGCGCTTTATGAATGTGCCTTTGTTGCCCATACCCTCATTCAGTTTCCCTTTGACCGCCCAGCGTAAATCAGGCTTTTTGCCACCAGCCTTCGCTATTGACAACAAAGGCGGTATCGAGGCCAGCATCCCGTATTACGTGAACCTCGCGCCTAACCGCGACTTGACAGTCACCACCACCTCCATGGCCAAACGCGGCACCCGTTTTGACAGTGAGTTTCGCTATTTGGAAAGATTGGCACCCAACCCGCCTTTTGATGGCGCAGCCAAACTCAATGTCATGCCCTATGACGATTTGCGCGGCAATGCCCGCTGGGGTTACAGCCACCAGCACAACGGCTGGGCAGACAGTCGCCAACCGATTGGCTTTGGCTTTAACCTCAACCGCGTGAGTGATGCCAATTATTGGCGCGACTTTTCCACCGTTTCGGGCGGCCCGCTGACGCAGCGCTTGCTGCCGTCCTCGGCCACGCTGGCTTGGGCCGCCAGTCCCAGATTCACCACCACCACCAGCGTCACCCAGTACCAAACCTTGCAAGATGTGAGCGCGCCGATTGCGCCCCCTTTCAATCGCTTGCCGCAGGTGAACGCCAATTATTTGCGTGCCGATGTGAATGGTTTGGACTTCTCTGTAGGCGCAGAAGCCACGCGCTTTAGCGCCGACAGACTTTGGTATTGCAGCGTGTATGCAGGCAGCCAATACTGCAATCAACCCAATGCACAACGCTTGGTGTTGCTGACACAGGTGAGTGCGCCACAATATTTGCCTTATGGTTACGTCACGCCCAAGCTGATGCTGCAAACCCGTCAGTACCAGTACAACGAAACCTATAAAGGTGTTTTTGGCACCAGCATGGCCAGCGACAGCGCCAGCGTCACAGTGCCGACTTTCAGCATCGACAGCGGCGTGGTGTTTGAGCGGCCCAGCCAATGGTTTGGCAAGCCATGGACGCAGACCTTGGAGCCGCGGGCATATTTTGTGAACACGCCTTACCGCTCGCAGAATGATTTACCCAATTACGACACCGGCGCGAATGACTTTAACTTTGCCACCATCTACACCGAGAACGCTTTTTCGGGACAAGACCGTATTTCTGACAGCCAAACCTTGACGGTGGGCGCCACCTCGCGCCTGATCGATGCTGAAACCGGCGCAGAAGGGGCAAAGTTTCTATTGGCTCAGCGCTTTCGCTACAAAGACCAAAAAGTGGCGCTGACGCCGACAGCCCTGCCCTTGACTGACAGCTTTAGCGATATTTTGGTTGGCGCCAGCACTTTTTTAACCCCCCGCTGGGCCTTGGACAGCATCGTGCAATACAACCCCGAGACCTCTGTGTCGGAGCGTTCTTCGGTGGGCATGCGCTACAACCCCAGCAGCTACAGAGTTTTGACGGCGGCCTACCGCTATCAACGGTCTATTTCAACCTCTTTGGATGTGGCTTGGCAGTGGCCACTCAATGATGTGTGGGGTGACAAAGGCGTAGACAACCGTCGCGGACGTGGTTTGGGTGAGCAACGCTGGTTTAGCGTGGGGCGAGGCAACTACAGCATGTTGGAGAAGCGCTTCATCGAGACCCTCACAGGCCTTGAGTACGACGCGGGCTGTTGGGTGGGCCGTGTGGTGGTCACCCGCAGTCAGGTGTCTTTAACTGAAAACCCCAACAGTCGCTTGATGTTCCAATTGGAGTTCAACGACTTCTCTCGCGTAGGCATCAACCCTTTGTCAACTTTAAAGAACAATATCCCACGCTACCAAAACTTGCGTGAAAACCTGCGTGACTCACCCAGCCGATTTGGCCAATATGACTGATTTTTGTATGAAACCCTTTTTTACTCTCACCCGCGCTTTGGTTGTGAGTGCATTGTGTGGTGGCGCTTATGTGCTGAGCGCTCAAACCATCAAGCCCGCGCCTGCGGGCGGTGCTGCACCGGGCTTGAGTGTGCGCAACTTGCCTCAGGCAATGGCAACCAGCGAAGCTTCACGTGCTTCTGACTTTATTGTGGCGGTGGTCGACAACGAACCCATCACCAACCAAGAGGTCAACCGCTTGGCGTCCATGGCGGATCCAGCCGCGGCTCAGTTGGGGCGCAATAACTTATTGATTGAAGCTTTGGAAACCTTGATTGATGAGGCCGCACAAATAGGCATTGCCAAGCAATACGGCATACAAATCAGCGCTGAGGAGTTGGCGCAGGCGATAGAGAGAACCGCCCAACGCAATCAAATCAGCATCACGCAAATGCAGCAGCGCTTACAAGAGCAAAACCTGTCTTGGGAACAGTACCGCGCACAAGTGCGCAGGCAAATGCAGTTGCAAAAGGTGAGAGAAAAAGAGGTCAATGCGCGCATCAAGATTCAAGACTTTGAAGTCGATGATTTTTTGCAAGCACGCAACATTGCAAGCAACCCGAATGCCGACATCAACATTGCGCATATTTTGTTTGAGTTACCGGAAAACCCCACAGGAGACCAAGTGGCCAGACAACTGACCAAGGCGGATGAGGTGATGCGAAAACTCAAAGCGGGTGAGGATTTTTCAAAACTCGCCGCGCAGTTCTCAAACGCCGCAGACAAAACCAATGGTGGTGTTTTGGGCTTGCGCTCACCCAGCCGTTACCCCAGTCTGTTTGTCGATGCTTTAAAAGACACGGCGGTGGGTCAATGGGTGGGTCCGGTGCGCTCTGCGGCCGGCTTGCATTTGTTAAAACTCATCGATAAACGCAGCGCTGATGCACTGCCCCTGACGGTGACGCAAACCCGTGCGCGGCATATTTTGTTGCGCCCCGGGGGCAAGCTCAGCCAAGACGCCGCCCGCGCGCAATTGGCCACCTACAAGCGGCAAATTGAATTGGGCTTGGCCTTGTTTGAATCTCTGGCCAAAGAGCATTCACAAGACGGCAGCGCCAACCAAGGCGGCGACTTGGGCTGGGCCAACCCCGGGATGATGGTGCCCGAATTCGAAGACGCGATGAACAAGCTGGCACCTGGCCAAGTGGGCGACCCGCTGGTCTCGCGCTTTGGTGTGCACCTGATACAGGTATTGGAGCGGCGCGAGGCGCCCCTTAGCTTGCGCGAGCAGCAAGACATGGCGCGCGGCATTTTGCGCGAGAAAAAATTCGAAGAAGCCTATGTCAGTTGGCAACGCGAGGTGCGCGGGCGCGCCTATGTGGAATACCGCGAAACGCCGCAATAAGTGAAACACCAAGCCCGCAAGCGTTTTGGTCAACATTTCCTGACCGACCAGGGCGTTATCGCCGACATTGTCGACGCGATTAACCCGCAAGCTGGGCAGCATATGGTGGAGATTGGCCCGGGCTTGGCGGCCATGACCCAGCCCTTGGTCGAGCGCGTAGGCCATTTGCAAGTCATTGAGCTGGACCGCGATTTGGCAGCCCGTTTGCGCCAACATGCGCAACTCACGGTGCACGAGGCCGATGTACTGAAAGTCGATGTCACCGCGCTGGCGGCTGTTTTGCACACCCAAAGCCTGAGGGTGGTGGGCAATCTGCCCTACAACATATCCACCCCGATTTTGTTTCACTTGCTAGACCATGTATCGGTGATTCAAGACCAGCACTTCATGTTGCAAAAAGAGGTGGTCGAGCGCATGGTGGCCAAGCCCTCTACGGCAGCTTATGGCCGCTTGAGCGTGATGCTGCAGTGGCGCTATGCCATGGAGATGGTGGTTGAGGTGGGCCCCATGGCGTTTGACCCGCCCCCCAGAGTCGACAGCGCGGTGGTGCGCATGACCCCGCATGCACAGCCCGCGCCGGTGGCGGTGGCCTTGCTGAGTGAGTTGGTGCAAGTGGCTTTTAGCCAAAGGCGTAAATTGCTTCGCCACACCTTAGGCCGCTGGCTGCAAGAGCGCGGCGTGGGTGCAGATTTTGATGTGCAGCGTCGCGCCGAAGAGGTGGCGGTGGCCGAGTATGTGCTGCTGGCGCAGCAAGCCAGCGCCAGCAGGCCTTTTCTTTAAGCCTCTAGGCGCTGGGCAATCGCTCGCTGGGTGGCGGGCAATTCAGGCGGCAGGTGGTGGGCCAGCTGCTCAAACAACTCTTCATGCAGCTTTAACTCTTGCACCCAAGCGGCTTTGTCCACATGGGTGACTGTGTGGAACTGCGCGGGGGTGAAATCCAACCCCGCCCAATTCAGCTCATCAAATTGGGGGCTGACACCAAACACGTTTTCACTGCCTGTGGCTTTGCCTTGGACGCGGTCAATCATCCACTTCAACACACGCATGTTCTCGCCGTAGCCAGGCCACACAAACCGGCCCGCCTCATCTTTGCGAAACCAGTTGACGCAAAAAATGGCCGGCAGCTTGGCGCCGCCGCTTTGCAGCTTGTGGCCCAGTTGCAGCCAGTGTTGAAAATAATCGCTCATGTGGTAACCCATGAAAGGCAACATGGCAAACGGGTCGCGGCGCACCACGCCTTGTTGGCCGGCGGCGGCGGCGGTGGTCTCCGAGCCCATGGTGGCGGCCATGTAAACACCCTCCACCCAGTTGCGCGCTTGGGTCACCAAGGGCACGGTGGTCGAGCGGCGACCGCCAAAAATAAAGGCGTCAATCGCCACACCTTCAGGGTCGTCCCATGCGCTGTCAAGCGCGGGGTTGTTGGTGGCGGCCACGGTGAAGCGCGCGTTGGGGTGGGCGGCTTTGGCACCGGTTTCTTTGGCGATGGCCGGTGTCCAGTCTTTGCCTTGCCAGTCTATGCAATGCGCGGGTGCTTCGCTCATGCCTTCCCACCACACATCGCCGTCGTCGGTCAGCCCCACATTGGTGAAGATCACGTCGCGGTCCAAGCTGGCCATGCAGTTGGGGTTGGTCAAGGTGTTGGTGCCCGGGGCCACGCCAAAGTAGCCGGCTTCGGGGTTGATGGCGCGCAAACGCCCATCTGCGCTGGGCTTGATCCAAGCGATATCGTCGCCAATCGTGGTGACCTTCCAGCCAGGCATGCCCGCGGGGGGAATCAGCATGGCGAAATTGGTTTTGCCGCATGCGCTGGGAAAAGCCGCCGCCACATGGAATTTTTGACCTTCGGGGTTGGTCACGCCCAAGATCAGCATGTGCTCGGCCAGCCAGCCTTGGTCTCGTCCCATGTTCGAGGCAATACGCAACGCAAAGCATTTTTTGCCCAACAAAGCGTTGCCGCCGTAGCCAGAGCCGTAAGACCAAATTTCACGGGTTTCGGGATAGTGAACGATGTATTTGGTGCTGTTGCAAGGCCAACGCACATCTTTTTGACCAGCTTGCAAGGGCGCGCCCACGCTGTGCACGCAAGGTACAAACTCGCCATCAGTGCCCAACACCTCGTACACGGCTTGGCCCATGCGGGTCATGATCTTCATATTCACCGCAACATAGGCGCTGTCGGAGAGTTCTATGCCGATATGGGCAATCGGGCTGCCCAAGGGGCCCATGGAAAAAGGCACTACATACATGGTGCGACCCGCCATGCAGCCATCAAACAGCGGCTGCAAGGTTTGGCGCATCTCAGCGGGCGCCATCCAGTTGTTGGTGGGGCCGGCGTTTTCTTTGTGTTCAGAACAAATATAGGTGCGGTCTTCAACACGCGCCACGTCCGAGGGGTCGGAGCAGGCCAAAAACGAGTTGGGGCGTTTGATGGGGTTGAGTTGTTTGAAGGTGCCGGCGTCGACCAAGCGCTGGCACAGCATGTGGTACTCGGCATCGCTGCCGTCGCACCAGTGAACAGCGGCAGGCTTGCACAAAGCCACCATGTCGGCGACCCAAGCAAGCAGCTTGGGGTTTTTCACAAAAGACGGGGGTGTCAACCCTGTTCCCTGAGGGGCGGGTGCGTTCATGCAGATCTCCTAGCTTCAATTGATTAAGGTCAATTCCCTGTTCCAGGGTGTATCAAGGAACTCACCTCAAGCCAATAAAAAAAGCGCCCTAAAGGCGCCTAGGGTTTAAGGAGTCGCAGTGCAACTCAGGCCATGACAACTGCAATAAAGGCCAACAAAAAAATCAATATACCGCCGCCAATGGGCAGCACGATGGGCATCAAGGGCACGATGGCTTCAACTGGGTCTTGTTCTTCGCCGTCATGGGGTTGTAAATCAGACATTTGCTTGGCTCCTTAAAGGGGAGTTGGATTCTAACCACGCCAAGCTTCTAGAATCCTGACCATGCGTCACCTCCATTACACCCGAGCCCAAGCCCTGCCTGCCATTCTTGCCAAGCGCATTGTGATTCTGGATGGCGCCATGGGCACCATGATTCAGCGCTTCAAACTCTCTGAAGCCCAATACCGAGGCCAAGGCTACAGCGGCGAGGGCAGTCAAGGTGATCGTTTTACCGACTTTCACCGCGACATCAAGGGCAATAACGAGCTGCTCAGCCTGACCCGCCCCGACATCATCCGCGACATCCATGAGGGCTATTTGGCCGCGGGTGCCGACCTGATAGAGACCAACACCTTTGGCGCGACCAGCATCGCGCAAGCCGATTACGACATGGCCGACTTGGCCGTGGAGATGAATCTGGCTTCAGCGCGCATTGCCCGCGCCGCCTGCGACAAGTTCTCCACCCCCGACAAACCCCGCTTTGTGCTGGGTGCCTTGGGCCCCACGCCCAAAACCGCCAGCATCAGCCCCGATGTGAACGACCCCGGCGCGCGCAATATCAATTTTGAAGAACTGCGACTGGCTTATTACCAACAAGTGCAGGCCTTGGTGGAAGGCGGCGCTGACGCGCTATTGGTGGAAACCATTTTCGACACCTTGAACGCCAAGGCTGCGTTGTTTGCCATCGACGAATACTTTGATGCCAGCGGGGAACGCCTGCCGCTCATCATCAGCGGTACAGTCACCGATGCCTCAGGGCGAATATTGAGTGGCCAAACCGTTACTGCGTTTTGGCACAGCGTCAGACACGCCCAGCCCTTGGCAATTGGATTGAACTGCGCTTTGGGCGCGGCACTGATGCGGCCGTATATCCAAGAGCTGGCCAAGGCGGCCGGCGACACTTTCATCAGCTGCTACCCCAACGCCGGTTTGCCCAACCCCATGAGTGACACCGGCTTTGATGAAACCCCCGATGTGACCAGCCGCTTGCTGCACCAGTTCGCCGCCGAGGGCTTGGTCAACATCGTGGGCGGCTGCTGCGGCACCACGCCCGAGCACATTGCCGCGATTGGCGATGCGGTCAGGCCTTTGGCACCCAGACATTCCGCTTTGTTCAACTTCGTTGCAAATTAACCAAAAGTAATATAAATAATTCACAAATTTATTTTTTTGTTGACATTAACAAAGATAAGCGCAAAATAGCATACTTATTTATGCATTGGAGTTAAACCATGAGTTTCTTTGCGCTTTCTCACAGTTCTTCTTGGCAGGCTTTTTGGGTGCAATCCGCGGGTAACAGCCGCCTTTACCAAGAGTCATTCAGTTTGTTTAACAAAAAGCCTTTGGCTGCACAGCAAACGCCAG
>CANLWQ010000023.1 GCA_947494405.1 Comamonadaceae bacterium
AGCGATGGCAGCTGATGTGGTGGTGATCAACCACCATTTGTTTTTTGCAGATTTGGCCATGCGCGAAGGTGGCATGGCCGAGCTTTTGCCCAGTGTCAGGGTGGTGGTCTTCGATGAAGCCCATCAACTCAATGAAACCGGCATACAGTTTTTGGGCCAACAACTGGGCTTGGGACAACTGCTCGACTTGGCGCGAGACATTTTGGCCTGTGGTTTACAAATGGCCAAAGGCTTGGCCGATTGGCAAGGCTTGGTGTCTGAGTTTGAAAAGTCTTTACGCGATTTGCGTTTGTTGATTGGCAAACATCCGCCCAACTCTCGCTTGCGATGGCTGGCTGGCTATCCCCAGGGCATACATCCGCAAGATTGGGCCTCTGCCATGATGACCTTGACCGAGCGGTCGTATGCCCTGCTTGGCTCGCTCGAACTTGTGGTGGAGGCTGCGCCCGAGTTTCAACGTTTGCATGAACGTGTGAGTGGTGTCATAGGCTTGATTGCCCATTTTTCACAAGATTGCCCCGAGGGCTCGGTTCGATGGTTGGAGGTGGGTGCGCAAGCCCGTTGCATGGAAGCGCCCTTGGACATCGCTGAGGTGATGAAAAGTCGTTTGCTGCAAAGCGTGGTGACTGTGCCTGATGCGCAAGGCCAAGCGGTTGATTTACCCCGTAGCTGGATATTCACTTCTGCCACTTTGGGAGACGACGAACGCTTGAGTTGGTTTACCGAGCCTTGTGGCCTAACGCAGGCGCAGGTTTTGCGTGTTGACAGTCCTTTTGACTACGCCACCCAAGCTTGGTTGTATGTCCCTCGCGATATGGTTTCACCCAAAGACCCACAGCACAGTGCTGCGGTGGGGCAAGTGGCTGTGCAAGTTGCGCGCGCTTTGGGTGGGCGAACATTGGTGTTGACCACCACCTCACGTGCTTTGCGCGCTATCGGCGCGCAGTTGCAAGCCGAACTGGGTGTACCAGGAGAGATGGAAATTTTGGTGCAAGGCGAGAGCCCTAAGCGGCAATTGATGCAGCGCTTTCGCCAAGGCATAGAGCCTGGCAAGCAAGCTTGCGTGCTGGTGGCAACCGCCAGTTTTTGGGAAGGTTTCGATGTGCCTGGCGACGCCTTGCAAGCAGTCATCATCGACAAACTGCCTTTCCCGCCGCCCAACGACCCGGTGGTCGAGGCTCGCGGCCAGCGGCTTGAGGCGCAAGGCCGGAGTTCTTTCAATGATTATTTTTTACCCGAGGCCGCGGTTTCGCTTCAGCAGGGAGCCGGGCGGTTGATTCGGCGTGAAAGCGATCATGGCGCTTTGGTTATTTGTGATAACCGCTTGGTCAGTACTGGGTACGGCAGGCGTTTACTGGGTAATTTGCCGCCCATGCAAAGGGTTCAAACTTTGCCAGAGCTATTGCAAGCCCTGGGAACCATCACCAAAACTTATACCAACTCTTAGCAGCAGGCGGTGGAACTGGGGCTTTGCCCGTGAAATAGCGGCTTTGGGGGTAAGAACTTTCCAGTACGCGCACAGTGTCATCTTTGAGTTTGGTCAGACCCAAAGCGTTGTAAGAGTCGATCAAAATAATCAAGGCATCTTCAACCGCTGCAATATTTTGGTAATCGTTGAGCGTTGTTTGTGCGCGGTTGATGGCCGCGACATAAGCCCCTTTTTGGAAGTAGTGGCGAGCCACTTTGATTTCAGATTGCGCCAGCAAGTTCACGATGTGACGCATGCGCAAAGTGGCGTCCGGTGTGTAGCTTGAATTGGGAAAGCGAGTCACCAGTTCTTTGTAGGCTTCGAAAGATTCACGAGCAGCCATTTGGTCGCGTTCGGCCAAATCTTGTTTGAACCATTTGGACAGCAAGCCTAAATCGTCGTTGAAGTTGACCGTGCCTTTGAGGTACAAGGCGTAGTCAATGGCGGGACTGGCGGGATTGAGTTTGATGAATCGGTCTAGGGTAACCATGGCGGTGGCGCGGTCACCGTTTTTGTACTGGGCGTAGGCTTTGTCAAGCTGAGCTTGCTGGGCGAGAACGGTGCCAGCTGCTCGGCCTTCGAGTTTGTCGTACAGGGCAATTGCCTTGTCGTACAAATTACCGTTCATGCTGTCTTTGGCTTCTGCGTAGATTTCCTCAGGCGAGAGCTTGAGGGATTTGTCTTTTTCCTCAACTGCGCAACCCAACAGCAGGAGCGTTGCAAACACCACCGATAATGAAAGTAATCTCAACACAGTCAACCTTTAGGCTTTGAATGGCATGCATTATCAACGATGAGCCCTAACCACAAAGCAACACAAGCCCTCCCCACATTGGCTGAAATAGAAAACGATGAGCTCGCCACTGAAGTTGAAGTGCGCGACCTGGCTATTCCCACGGAGCTGCACCGACAAAGGCTAGACCGCGCTTTGGTCAGTCTTTTGCCTGAATTTTCACGCAACCACTTGAAGCACATGATCGAAGAAGGCTGCGTCACCTTGAACAGTCAGGTGGTGAGCAAAGTCGCTCATTTGGTCAAAGCGTTCGAAGCGTGCCAAGTTCGCTTGCAGCCCACCGATATGTCGCAAGCCTTTGTGCCACAAGACTTGTCTATTGATGTGGTGTTTGAAGACGAGCACTTGCGTGTTATTCACAAACCTGTGGGTATGGTGGTGCATCCAGCGCCTGGCAACTGGAGCGGCACTTTGCTCAATGGCTTGTTGCATCTAGACCCCGGACTGAAATTGATTCCACGCGCGGGCATAGTGCATCGCTTGGACAAGGACACCAGCGGCTTGATGGTCACGGCCCGCACCCGCGCAGCCATGGACGCTTTGGTGCAGATGATTGCCGCGCGACAAGTCCACCGTGAATACCTTGCGATTGCCCATCGCCCGTGGCGAGGCGCATTGTTGCGCGAGGTGGATGCGCCAATTGGGCGCGACCCGCGACAGCGTTTACGCATGGCAGTGGTGGATCTTGCCAAGCAATCTGGCAAAACTGCGCACACCAGTTTGCGTTGCTTGGAAAGCCAAGACGCTGGTTGCTTGGTGCATTGCACCTTGCATACCGGGCGAACGCATCAAATCCGCGTTCACATGTCTTCCATCGGGCATCCCTTGTTGGCAGACACCTTGTATGGCGGTACGCACACAGCCAACCTGCAACGCCAAGCCTTGCACGCTTATAAACTGGGATTTATTCATCCCATGACCGGCGAGTCGCTGCAATTTCGACGAGACTTGCCCCCCGACTTGACCCAAGCCTTGTCAGATTGGGGTCTGTCTGAGGTGCTCAGTTAGAATGCGCGGTTGAATTTCCCTCGGAATACCTGCTATGAACACCTTGGATGCCAAGCGTGTCCTCGAAACCGCTCTGCTGTGCGCCACCCAACCTTTGTCGGTGCGCGAGCTGCGCCAGCTCTTTAATGATGAGCTGGGAGCCGACACGCTTAAATCACTTCTTCATGATGTCCAAAACGATTGGATGCAACGTGGCATCGAGCTGGTGTTGGTCGCAAGCGGCTGGCGTATGCAAAGTCGCCCAGAAATGCGCGACTATTTGGACCGTCTGCACCCTGAAAAACCGCCCAAATATTCACGGGCTGCGATGGAAACCTTGGCCATCATTGCCTACCGTCAGCCAGTCACGCGAGGCGACATGGAAGATATTCGCGGCGTGACCATCAATTCTTTGGTACTCAAGCAACTCGAAGACCGCGGTTGGGTTGAGGTCATTGGACAGCGCGAAACAGTGGGTCGCCCCATGCTTTACGCCACTACCCGCCAATTTTTAGATGACTTGGGCGTGGCTTCCCTGGACCAGTTACCGCCACTGGAGTCTCCCGCTATCGTGAATGCACTCTTCAACCCGATGACGGCGGCTGATGAAGTCGATCCTGCGCAGATTCCCATGGCTTTGGAAGATTCGCCGCTGGATGCCCCCGGCGAGAGCCCTGCGTGAGCGACGACACCCCCAAACTTCATAAAGTCTTGGCCCAATCGGGGCTGGGCTCGCGCTTAGAGATGGAAAAACTCATCATCGAAGGGCGAATCACCGTCAACGATGAACTCGCCCATGTAGGTCAGCGTATCAAATTTGGCGACCGCATCAAGGTCAATGGTCGATCTTTGCCTGTGCGTATCCAAGCCATGCCTGCGCGGGTCTTGGCCTACCACAAGCCGGTAGGTGAGATTGTCAGCCGTGACGATCCGCAAAGCCGCCCCACAGTGTTCAGAAAACTGCCACGCCTGTACCAAGGTAAATGGCAAGCGGTGGGGCGTTTGGATCTCAACACCGAAGGCCTGTTGTTGTTCACCAGCTCAGGCGAACTTGCCAATAAATTGATGCATCCGCGTTTTGGGTTGGAGCGGGAGTATGCCGTGCGTGTGTTGGGCGCTTTAAGCAACATTGAGAAAGAAAAACTGCTGTCTGGCGTCAACTTAGAAGATGGCATGGCTCAATTCGGCAGCTTGGAAGACGGTGGAGGTGAAGGCGCGAATTGTTGGTACCGCGTGACTATCCAAGAAGGCCGCAACCGAGAAGTCAGGCGCATGTTCGAGGCGGTGGGTCATGCGGTCAGCCGTCTTATCCGCATACGCTACGGAAAAATGGTGTTGCCACGTGGTTTAAAGCGCGGCGACTGGATGGAGCTTGATGCGGCCGATATCGATCAACTCACCCGAAGCGCCGGTGCCTCCCACCTTGGCGCAGCCAAACCCACGCACCAAGCCCCAGCCGCCAGGCCCAGCACGCTCAGGCGTACACCGTCCCCAAATGCCAAAGCCGGCCCTTCTAAAGAGCTTTTTATTGGCGCTGACAGTCTGTCCAGGCAGCGGCGCGACCAAAAAACCGCAGCGGCGCGTGCCAAGCCAAGGCCTCGCAAGGCTAAAATCTGATTTTCGAGCTAAGGCTTGCCCTTTTTATTGACAACTTCTGGAAACCTCACTATGGCTATCGAACGTACCCTCTCCATCATCAAACCTGACGCCGTGGCAAAAAATGTCATTGGCCAAATCTATTCCCGTTTCGAAGGCGCTGGTTTGAAAATCATCGCCTCGCGCATGGCTCATTTAAGCCGTGGTGAAGCTGAAGCTTTTTATGGCGTGCATAAAGCGCGTCCATTCTTCAAAGATTTGGTCGACTTCATGGTCTCAGGCCCCGTCATGATCCAAGTGCTGGAAGGCGAAAACGCCATCCTGACCAACCGCGATTTGATGGGTGCCACCGACCCCAAGAAGGCCGACAAGGGCACCATTCGCGCTGATTTTGCTGACAGCATCGATGCCAACGCTGTTCACGGCTCTGACAGCCCTGAAACAGCCGCTCAAGAAATTACATTTTTCTTCGCTGGCATGAATGTATTTGGTCACTGATTTGGTATTTCTTCGCTAAGCCATGAAGACCAACCTGCTCGATTTCGATCTGACGGGTTTGTCTGCGTGGTGCTTAGATCTTGGAGAAAAGCGCTTCAGAGCCGTGCAGTTGTTTCGCTGGATACACCAGCGAGGTCTGGCGGATTTTTCCCAAATGACCGATTTAGCGCAAAGCTTGCGCGACAAACTGCAGTTACATGCGCAGTTAACTGCATTACCCGTCATCAGCCGTCATGATTCAGCCGACGGCACCATCAAATGGATGTTCGATGTAGGGCAGGGCAACGCGATTGAAACCGTGTTTATCCCCGAAACCGACCGCGGTACATTGTGCATTTCTTCGCAAGCGGGATGCGCGGTGGGATGCCCTTTTTGCTCCACGGGCGCGCAAGGCTTTAGCCGCAACCTCAGCACAGCTGAAATCATTGCCCAGTTATGGTTTGCTGAACACACTTTGCGCCAAGAGCGCGGTGTAGACGAGCGTGTGATTTCCAACGTGGTGATGATGGGCATGGGCGAGCCCTTACAAAACTATGCTGCCTTAATTCCCGCCCTCAAAATCATGCTTGACGACCATGGCTATGGTCTGTCTCGCCGGCGTGTCACTGTGTCCACTTCTGGCGTGGTACCCATGATGGACAGGCTTAGCCTTGATTGTCCCGTGGCTTTGGCTGTGTCTTTGCATGCGCCTACCGACGCTTTGCGCGACCACCTCGTGCCCCTGAACCTCAAATACCCTTTGGCTGAGTTACTGCAAAGCTGCCGCGACTACTTGGCCCATGCGCCGCGTGACTTTATTACCTTTGAGTACTGCATGCTAGACGGCGTGAACGACAGCGATGAGCAGGCGCGTCAACTGATCGCTTTGGTTCGCCCTGCGCTGGGTGAACTCACGCCATGCAAATTCAACTTAATTCCTTTCAACCCCTTTCCTGCTTCAGGCTTGCTGCGCTCCTCACCTGAGCGGGTGAAAGCCTTTGCCGCCATCTTGAGCGAAGCCGGTATCGTGACAACCATTCGCAAAACCCGTGGAGATGATATTGCTGCGGCCTGCGGTCAATTGGCGGGTGATATACAAGACCGCACTGATGTGTCGGGCAGACGTGCCAAAACCATTCGAATTCATGCCTGATGCGGCAAAATCAAACCATGTCTTCTACTGAACAACCCATTCCCTTTTCTGTCCCCGCCCGCCACAAAAGCTTGCAGGCGCAAGTGCGCTGGGGCGACCATGTGGTCACGGTGGGCGGCGACGCACCCGTGCGGGTGCAGTCCATGACCAACACCGACACAGGCGACGCCATCGGTACCGCTATTCAGGTGAAAGAACTGGCTTTGGCCGGCTCCGAGTTGGTGCGCATCACGGTCGACACCCCCGAGTCTGCCAAGGCAGTTCCGTACATCCGCGAGCAGCTGGACAAAATGGGTGTGCATGTGCCCCTTATTGGCGACTTCCATTACAACGGCCACAGGCTGCTAACCGATCACCCCGATTGCGCCCAAGCACTCTCTAAATACCGCATCAACCCCGGCAATGTGGGTAAGGGTGATAAGCACGACAAGCAGTTCGCTCAAATGATCGAAGCTGCGGTGAAATACGACAAGGTTGTGCGCATTGGCGTGAACTGGGGCAGCTTGGACCAAGAACTGCTTGCCAAACTCATGGATGACAACGCTTTGCGAGCCAATCCTTGGGACGCCAAGCAGGTGATGTACCAAGCCTTGGTTACTTCGGCACTTGAGTCTGCCGACTTGGCCGAACGGCTGGGCTTGGCACGTCACCAAATCACTCTCAGCTGCAAAATGAGTGGCGTACAAGACTTGGTGGCGGTTTACCGCGAACTGGCCAAACGAACCAACCATTCGCTGCACTTAGGTCTGACCGAAGCCGGCATGGGTGTCAAAGGGACTGCAGCCTCTAGCGTCGCTTTAGGCTTGTTGTTGCAAGAGGGCATTGGCGACACCATACGCGTGTCTCTCACGCCTCAGCCTGGCGAAGCCCGCACCCAAGAGGTGTTGATTGCCACCGAAATACTTCAGGCTTTGGGTTTACGTAGTTTTGTGCCCAGCGTCACCGCCTGCCCGGGCTGCGGTCGCACCACCAGCACCACCTTCCAAGAACTGGCGCAGGAAATTGATGATTTTTTACGCCAGCAAATGCCGGTTTGGCGCAAGCTCTACCCCGGTGTTGAAGGCCTTAAAGTGGCGGTCATGGGTTGCATCGTCAACGGGCCAGGTGAGAGCAAACACGCCGATATAGGCATCAGTTTGCCGGGCACGGGTGAAGCGCCTGCAGCTCCCGTGTTCATCGATGGCGAAAAAGCACTTACTTTGCGCGGCGACAATATAGCCAAGGAGTTCCACGAACTCGTTGAAAACTACATACAGAAAAAATTTGCAGTCAGCGCCTGAGTCGCTTGACCCCGAAAACCATGGCAGACAAATTAAGCGCCGTCAAAGGCATGAACGATATATTGCCGCCCGATTCGGCGCGGTGGGAGGCGCTAGAAGCGTCTGTGCGTGATGTCATGCGCCTTCATGCCTACCGAAATATTCGCACGCCCATCGTCGAGCCCACGGCCTTGTTCATCCGGGGCTTGGGTGAAGTCACCGACATTGTGGAAAAGGAGATGTACTCCTTTGAAGACCGACTGAATGGCGAGCAACTCACTTTGCGCCCTGAGTCAACAGCGGGCGTGGTGCGCGCGGTGGTTGAACACAATATGCTTTACGAGGGACCTAAGCGCCTTTATTACATGGGGCCGATGTTTCGCCATGAGCGTCCGCAGCGGGGCAGGTACCGTCAATTCCATCAAATAGGCGCTGAAGCCCTGGGTTTTGGTGGACCCGAGGTCGATGCCGAATTGATTCTGCTGGCTTGTGCTTTGTGGCGCGCCATTGGTTTGCGCGATGTCAGACTGGAACTCAATAGCTTGGGACAACCGCCTGAGCGCTTGCAGCACCGCGCAGCGCTGATTGCTTATTTCGAGCAACACACAGATCATTTGGACGAAGACGCTAAGCGGCGCTTGCACAGCAATCCTTTGCGTATTTTGGACAGCAAAAACCCCGCCATGAAGGCTTTGAACGATGCCGCGCCCAAGTTGTTGGACTTTTTAGGCAGCGAAAGCTTGGCGCATTTCAACGCTGTCAAAGCCATTTTGGACGCCAATGGCGTGGCCTACACCATCAATCCGCGCTTGGTGCGCGGCATGGACTACTACAACCTCACGGTGTTTGAATTCATCACCGAGCAATTGGGTTCGCAAGGCACGGTATGTGGCGGCGGTCGTTACGACTATCTCATAGAGCAAATTGGCGGCAAGCCAGCGCCTGCGGTGGGCTGGGCCTTGGGTGTAGAACGGGTTTTGGAATTGCTGCGCGAGCAAGGTGCGCAGTCCAGCGAAGTGGTGCCAGATGTCTATGCGATTGTGGCGCAGACTGATTTTTTACCCCAGGTTTTGCCCGTGTTGCAACAACTGCGAGCTATGGGTGTGTCGGTGCAAATGCATGCACCCGCTGACAGCGCGGCGGGCATGGGCAGCATGAAGTCGCAGTTCAAAAAGGCCGACAGCAGTGGGGCCTCGTTTGCGTTGATTTTTGGTGCCGACGAACTGGCGCTGGGACAAGTCACCGTCAAGTCTTTGCGTGACGGTCAAGGCGCTCAGCGCAGCGAGATCTTGGCTGATATCAGCCATTGGGGTCACAGCCTACAATCGCCACTTTAGTTTTAGCGCATTACCAGGAAAATCATGGCTACGCATCTCGACCTTGAAGAACAAGAGCAAATCGACCAAATCAAATCCTTTTGGAGCCAATGGGGCAACCTCATCACTGGTGTTATCACCTTGGTCCTTGTGGGATTTGCTGCTTGGAATGGCTGGAACTACTGGCAGCAACGTCATGCCACGCAAGCCGCGGTTTTGTTTGACACCTTCGAAAATGCCAGCAAGCAAACCGATTTGGCCTTGATGGCCCGCTCACTGAGCGATATGCAAGACCAATTCCCGCGCACAACTTTGACGGCCCAAGCCTCATTGTTGGCTGCCAAAACCTATTTCGATAAAGAAAAAATTTCTGAAGCTGAAAAATCGCTTGAGTGGGTGGTCAACCATGCGCCTGACGAGGCATTCGTGGCCTTGGCGCGTCTTCGTTTATCAGCCTTGGCGATTGAAGCCAAAGACACGGCCAAAGCCAGAAGCTGGATAGAAGGAAAAACAGCACCCGCTGGTTTTCAGCCACTGTTTGACGACCGCATGGGCGATATTGCTTTGATTGAAGGCAAAGCTGATGAAGCCAAGGCCCGTTTATCCAGTGCATACAAAGGCATGGACGAAGCCGCTGAATACCGTCGTTTGATTGAAATTAAGTTGGCAACCGTGGGTGTCGATGTGACTTCGGCTGAGTTCAAAAAATGAAGGCTTTCGCCATCATGCGTTTCTTGTTTCTGGTTATGGCTGCAGCTGTTTTAACTGCCTGCGGCAGCTCTAAACCCCAACCTGTAGAAATTCAAAACATCAAAGCTGACAAGCCCATTCAAGCTTTGTGGAAGTTCAAGTTGGGCGACGATGTTTCTTATGTTCAAAGCTTGCAAGTGGTGCAAGAACGCCTGAGCTTGACGTCAGACGACGGAAACATTGCCGTGGTGAATGTGCGAAGCGGCCAAGCTGTGTGGCGCTTTGACCTTAAAACCCCACTGAATACCGGAACGGGTTTTGATGGTGAACATGTGGCTGTGGTCACGTTGAACAACGAATTGGTTTTAATTAAAGCTGGCAAAGTTTTATGGCGTAACCGCTTGACCTCGCAGTCTTATACCCATCCTTTGATTGCCGGTGAGCGTGTGTTCATGATGATGGCAGACCGCTCGGTGCTGGCCTTTGACTTGTTAAGCGGGCAGCGCCTGTGGGTTCAGCAGCGACCAGGCGAGCCACTGGTTCTTAAGCAAAACGGTGTGCTTATGCCGTTTCAAAATACCTTGTTGGTGGGCTTGGGCGGTCGCTTGACAGCACTCAACCCCGACAACGGACAAATCAAATGGGATGTGCCTGTTGCCAATCCTCGCGGTATCAATGACTTAGAACGATTGGTCGACTTGGTTGCCAAGCCTTCACGTGTGGACAACTCTGTTTGTGTTCGGGCTTTTCAAGCGCAAGTGGGATGCGTAGACGCTTTGCGCGGCAGCGTTTTGTGGACCCGCTCTTCTGTAGGCTCGCAAGGGGTGGATGGCGACGCCAAGACCTTGATTGGCACAGAGTCCAACGGCATGGTGCAAGCTTGGAGTCGCACCAGTGGCGACCGACTGTGGGACTCAGACCGTTTGAAATACCGTGAACTCACTGGACCTTTGTTTACATCCAAAGGCATTGTGATTGGTGACAGCGGCGGCTGGCTTTACTTGCTTTCAGCAGCTGACGGCAGCTTGATGAACCGCGTGCAAACCTCATCGGATGGCTTTGCATCCACGCCGACTGCATTGGCCGATGGGGGCTTTGTGGTGTTGACACGCAACGGCTTGCTGCTGGCCTACCAACTGCCTTGACCAAAGTGGCATTATTGTGAAACCGGTGATTGCTTTGGTGGGCCGCCCCAATGTGGGCAAATCCACGCTCTTTAACCGCATCACCAAAACCCGCGACGCCATCGTCGCCGACTATGCGGGGCTCACGCGTGATCGCCATTACGGCAACGCCAAGCACGGCAAACAAGAATTCATTGTTATCGATACCGGCGGGTTTGAGCCCACCGCAGACAGCGGTATCTTCAAGGAAATGGCCAAGCAAACCCGGCAAGCGGTGGCCGAGTCGGATGCGGTGATTTTTGTGGTTGATGCTCGCCAAGGTATCAGCGCGCAAGATCACGACATTGCCAACTATTTGCGCCGCTTGGGCAAACCTTGCTTGCTGGTGGCCAACAAAGCCGAGGGTATGCAAGAAGGGCACCGCTTGGTTGAGTTCTTCGAGCTCGGCTTGGGTGAGGTGATGCCGGTATCTGCCGCCCATGGGCAAGGCATTCGCAGCATGCTCGATGGCTCCTTGGGCGCGCTCGCGCTGCCAGAAGAAGAAGATGAAGAAGACGACGGCTCGCCCAAGCCCTTAAAGCTAGCCGTCGTGGGTCGCCCCAATGTGGGCAAATCTACTTTAATCAATACTTGGCTGGGCGAAGAGCGCTTGGTGGCTTTTGATTTGCCAGGCACCACCCGTGACGCCATCCACATTCCGTTTGAGCGTGAAGGCCAGCAATTTGAATTGATTGACACCGCAGGTTTGCGTCGCAAAGGCAAGGTGTTTGAAGCCATTGAAAAATTTTCGGTGGTTAAAACTTTGCAAGCCATCGAATCTTCCAATGTGGCTTTGCTGTTGCTTGACGCTACCCAAGGCGTCACTGACCAAGATGCACATATCGCCGGCTATATTTTGGAGACGGGCAGGGCGGTGGTGTTGGCGGTCAATAAATGGGATGCGGTGGACGCGTATCAGCGCGAGTTGCTAGAGCGCTCGATAGAGAGTCGCTTGGCATTTTTGAAGTTCGCCAAGTTGCATCATATTTCTGCTCAAAAACGCCAAGGTTTGGGGCCGGTGTGGAAATCCATCGCCCAAGCCCACAAGGCAGCCATGTGCAAAATGAGCACACCCATCTTGACGCGTTTACTTCTGGAAGCTGTGCAATTTCAGTCACCCAAAAGGGCAGGGATGTTCAGGCCTAAATTGCGTTATGCCCACCAAGGCGGCATGAACCCTCCTGTGGTGGTGGTTCATGGCAATTCCCTAGAGCATGTCACCGACGCGTATAAGCGATTCTTAGAAGGCCGCTTTCGCAAAGCCTTTTCACTGGAGGGAACGCCTTTGCGCATAGAGATGAAGTCCTCTAGCAACCCTTATGTGGACAAAGACTGAGACTTTAGCAACCCTTTCTTGTACTTTGTATGTGTTAAAAAATATTACTAAGCTTTAAAATAATAGGTTTTTGGGGCTGTGCCGAGGTCAGTGTTTTCCCTTGTGTTATCTTAGACGGAGTTAACCAACACGGAGAATATCGTGAACCCCAAAGGCCAGCTTTTACAAGACCCCTTCCTCAACATTCTTCGCAAAGAGCATGTGCCTGTTTCCATTTATTTGGTCAATGGCATCAAGCTTCAGGGACAGATAGAGTCATTTGATCAATACGTGGTGCTTTTAAGAAATACTGTTACCCAAATGGTTTACAAACATGCGATTTCAACCATTGTTCCTGGCCGTCCCGTGAATTTTGCTCAAGGCGATGGCGATGGCGATGAGTCAGCCCCCAATTCCTAACACGCGTCCTTTTATCTCCTTTGTCTAATTCTCAGCCTGATGTGCAGGCCAATGTCCTATTGGTAGGTGTCGATTTGGGTCTTCCTCATTTTGATGCCGATTTAGATGAACTCGCCCAGCTCGCCAGCACCGCCGGCTTGGTGCCTGTCGCGCGCATGACGTGCAAGCGCCGCGCCCCAGATGCAGCCCTTTTCGTGGGTACTGGCAAAGCGCAAGAAATCAAAGAATCAGCGCTGCTCTATGGCGCCT
>CANLWQ010000024.1 GCA_947494405.1 Comamonadaceae bacterium
CGTCAAGGCTGTGACTGAGCCAAATGCCGGTAGCAAACGCTGCCACCATCATCAAAAAACCATTCATCGCCGAGGCAGCACCAGCCGCCAAGGGGAAGGGACCCACAGCACCACTTTGGCCTATAGGTTGGTGCACGCCGTGTGCCAGCACCATGGGGTACATGCCCAGCATCAAGCCCATGGCGCTGGGCTCGCCGCCATACACCATGGCGCACAAAGACAGGCCGCTGCCAAAGCTAAACAGTCCGGCAATGGCGATGGTTTTTCGCAAACCCATATGACGCAGTAAAAACCGACAAACAATGGTGCCAGTGATGTAAACCACCGACATCGAGGCCAATATCCAACCCAGTTGCAAACCTGTGAGGTGCAAGACTTCAATAAAGATAAAAGATGAGCTGGCAAGGTAGGTGAAGAGCGCCCCATAAGCCGCCAACGACAGCAGCGCAAAAGCGCGAAACGTGGGGTTGCGCAACACCTCGCCCCAAATTCGCAACATGGTGGGCAGGTGCAAGGCGTTGGGGTTTCGGGTGGTGATGGTTTCTTTGAAGCGCCAAGCCACCACACCCAAGGTGAACAAGGCATAGCTCACCACCGTTAGCATGGCAACCCGCCAGCCCCAATGCTGGCTGAGAAAGCCGCCCAAGGGCGGGCTGGTGCAGGCCATCAAACCCAAACCCGTCATGGCTTTGGACATGACCTTGGCACCATGCAGCGGCGTGTATAGGTCGCGCACCACCGCACGCGCACTGGTGATGACCGCACCCATGGCCGCGCCTTGCAGCACACGCCACGCCACCAGCACCTCAATGCTGGGGCTGAGCACACAACCCACCGCCGCCACGGCATAGACCACCAAGCCGGTGAGCATGATGGGGCGTCGGCCCACTTTGTCGGAAAACGGCCCCCAAAACAGCTGAGAAATACCAAAGGCCAACAACAAGCCGCTGAGGGTGTACTGCACCATGCCGACACTGGCTTGCAAGTCCAAGGCCATGCCTGGCAAGCCGGGTAAGTACAAGTCGGTTGAGACGGGCTGCAAGCCAATCGACAAAGACAACAACAGAATCACCAAATTGGCGTGCATCAACGGCCTCTTAAAAATAATGCATCTAAATCGCGCATACCCAATTGCCGCCAAGTAGGGCGGCCGTGGTTGCACTGGTCTGCGCGTTCAGTCACTTCCATTTGCCGCAGCAAAGCGTTCATTTCGGTGAGTGTGAGCAAGCGATTGGCGCGCACCGCGCCGTGACAGGCCATGGCTGCCAGCACATCGTCTTTGGCGCGTTGCAGCACATTGTGTGCATCGTGTTGAGACAACTCGGCCAACACGCCCCGCGCAAGCGACACCGCATCACCCTTGGCCAAAGAAGCAGGCACTGTGCGCACCACCAGCGACTGCGCACCCAAGGCCTCTATGGTTAAGCCCAAGGTCGTCAAAGTGGCTGCATGCGTTTCAGCGCTGGCCATCTCTTGGGGCGTAGCGGCAAACGAGGCGGGTATCAATAAAGCTTGGCTTTGCAAATGCTGTGTTGTCAGCTGAGTTTTCAGCTGCTCGTAAACAATACGTTCATGCGCTGCATGCATATCGACCACCACCAAACCTTGGGCGTTCTCGGCCAAGATGTAAACGCCTTGCAACTGCGCCAAAGCTTTGCCCAGAGGCCACTCGCCTTGCGGCAACGGTATGAATGCCGGTTCGTTGGTTTGTGTGTGCAAGGCAGTGGGTTGCCACAACTGACCTAAGTCATTCACCACATGCCCCTCGGTTGCGGGCTTCCATGGCAAACCGGTTTGCACGGGTGCGGAAGCACCAAACGACTGCAAGTCTGAGATAGCCTGAGCGCGGTCCGACAGGCCCAAATTGTGCGAAGCAAGCGCGCTGGTGGTGCTGGTGGTTTGGCCCGCACGCGACACCGACAAGGCTTGGGTTAATGCGTGTTGCACCGCTTGGTGTATTTGACGGCTGTCGCGAAAGCGGACTTCAATTTTGGTGGGGTGCACATTCACATCGACTTGCGTGGGGTCTATGCTCAGGTACAGGGCATACACCGGTTGGCGTTGTCCATGCAAGATGTCTTCATAAGCGCTGCGCGCGGCGTGGCCCAGCACGCGGTCACGTACATAGCGGCCATTCACATAAGCGAACTGATGGTCGGCGCGTGAGCGTGCCGCGTCTGGCAAGCCCGCCCGCCCAGTGACGCGAATACCTGAGTACGCATGGTCTATGGCCACTGAGGTCTTGACAAATTCTTCGCCCAGCACATCACTCAGGCGAGCGTCTATGGCGTGCGCGTGCTTGTGGGCACGCCACTGTCCCACCAGCTTGCCGTCGTGCCAGATTTCAAAACCCACGTCGGGGCGTGCCAGCGCATGTCGGCGCACAGACTCTTGGCAATGCGCCAGTTCGGTGGCGGTAGATTTTAAAAATTTGCGTCTGGCAGGTGTAGTGAAAAACAGTTCTTTCACCTCGACGGTGGTGCCCACGCTGCGAGCTGCTGCGCGTAGTTCGCCGCTGCGTGCGTCCAAATGCATGGCATGGTCTTGTGGGGCCGTGCGTGAGGTGAGGCTGAGTTCGCTCACCGCGGCGATAGCTGCCAAGGCCTCTCCACGAAAACCCATGGTGGCCACCGATTCAAGGTCGTGCAAATTGCTGATCTTGCTGGTGGCGTGTCGGCGAAGCGCCAAGGGCATATCGGCGGGTAGCAAGCCTATGCCATCGTCTTCCACGCTGATGAGTCGCACGCCACCTTCGATCAAACGCACCACCACTTGTGTGGCACCTGCGTCCAAAGCGTTGTCCACCAGTTCGCGCACCACCGACGCGGGTCGCTCGACCACCTCGCCGGCGGCGATTTGGCTGATCAATTCATCGGGGAGTTGGCGGATGGGGCTTGGCGCAGGGGAGGAGGCGTTCACGCTTTGGATTCTACGAGGGCATCTAGGTGAGCAAGATCTGGCGTGTCACGGCTGACAGTCATAATATTGAATATGGACACCTTAAGCATTCTTTTCGATTTCATTCTCCACATTGACCGCTATTTGGAGGTTTTTGTTCAGAGCTACGGCATATGGATTTATGCGATTTTGTTTCTGATTATTTTTGTTGAAACAGGTTTGGTGTTCATGCCGTTTTTGCCAGGCGACTCGTTGCTGTTTGTGGTGGGTGCCATGGCGGGAGCGGAATTACTGTACCTGCCACTGGTACTGGTGCTGTTGACCGCGGCCGCCATCTTGGGCGACCAATGCAATTATTTGATTGGCCGGCATTTTGGCCAGCGTTTGTTGCAAGCCAATACCCGTTGGTTCAACCGCAAAGCCTACGACCAAGCCCATGCGTTTTACGAACGTTACGGCAGCATCACCATTGTGTTGGCCAGGTTCATGCCTTTTGTTCGCACGTTTGCACCGTTTGTGGCGGGTGTGGCCCATATGGATCGCCGTCGTTTCACGCTCTTCAATGTCTTTGGCGCGGTCGTATGGGTTTGCGGCATTGGTATCGCTGGCTACTTTTTTGGCAACATCGATTGGGTCAAAACAAACCTGGACAAAGTCATTTGGGCCATGATCTTGGTGCCTGGCCTGTTGGCCTTGTATGGCGCTTGGCGCGCGGGTCGAACGCCTGTGTAAATTAAAAGGGTTCGTTTGCAAATGTTGCCGGCACTTTTGCCGCTAAAAAGCTTGAGTTTGCGCTCTCAAGCCGTTCATTTTTAAAGAAATTCTACAAAAATGACTGATCCAATTTTTAGGTCAGTTTTGATAAATTTGTTGAAACTGGCAAATCATCGCCATGGCAACTGTTCCTCCCGTCTCATCTCCACAAAACCCCGGTAACAAAGCATCGCCACCCGATTGGATATTAGAGGTACATCCCCCAGAGTCCGATGGCAAGCCTTCGCAGCAGAAATTGCAATTGACCTCTGGCCATGCCCACACACTTGTTGTTCAGTCGGGTGTTCAGTTCAAACTAAGCCCAGCAGTCAAACCTGTCAAGGACCCCAACACCCAACTTGTTCCCGACAGTCCTGTCAGCTATGCGAAAAAAGGCCAGGACCTACAGCTGATGTTGCCTGGGGGTGGGTCGCTGGTACTGATGGGTTTTTATGCAGCTCATCCCAAAGCTGAGCCCACCAAACTGCAAGTCACTCAGTTGGATGGCAAACAAGAGTCAGTCTTCAGTAGCCTTCCCAAAGATGCACCGGCAACAGCTGGAGCTTCAGTGCAAGAAGGCGCGAGCAAGCCCAGTGCTTCTGCCGCATCTTCAGCTGTAGAGCCTTTGGGCGTAGACCAAGCTTCGCTTAAAGCAGTCAAAGACGGGGGTAAGACCAAATCCAAGGGCAAAAAAGTAACCGGCGACGATGACAGCAGTTGGTTTGCTGGCTTTGATGGGAGTTGGCTGGGCTTGCTGGCGCTGGCAGGCTTAGGAGGCGGAGGCGGAGGCGGGGGCGGAGACAGTTCAGGTACTGGGACAGGTACACCCTCAGGCGCTGTTTCTTACACCATCTTTGGCAATATCTATGCAGGTCCTTTAGTCTCCAATCCAGGGGGTGACTATGTGGTTCAAGCCATCAACACGGCGGGCAGTGTCGTTGGCACAGTGGCAGTGAATGCCGATGGTAGCTACTCCATGACAATGACACTGGGCAGTGGGGATACCTCATTGATGCTTAAAGTTCATGATAAAAATCTGAGCAATTCTGATACGCCAGGCAACAGCGCTGGCGAGACCGTGACCTTGACATTGACCTTCGACGGCAATGTCAATGGACTGGTCAGCGGTACCAACAGCACCATCTTCAAGGTCGCGGGCACAGGTGTGTCTGCCACTTGGGCGGGTACAACGGGCAATCTCGATCTCAACGGATGGAGCAACTCCGGCACCACCACCACCGCGGCGGACAACCACACGTATGCACTGTGGAACAACGGCGCAGCCCATCTGTTGATAGACCAACACGCTGCGGTGTATCAGGTGCTTTAAGGCAACTGCTGTCTAAGTGGCTCGGTTTCGGGCCATGGGGGGATTGCGTAAAAAGTAGTTTTCAATTCCGCGCATCAAGGCATCTGCCAACTGGTTTTGGTAGGTTGCACTGATCAGCAAAGCCTCTTCCTCGGGGTTGCTGATGAACGCGGTTTCCACCAGCAAGCTGGGAATATCGGGGGCTTTCAACACCGCAAACCCGGCTTGCTCCACCTGCGGTTTGTGCAGTTTTCCCACGCGCCGTATTTGCCCCAGCATCTCGTTGCCCAGTTTCAAGCTGTCATTGATTTGCGCGGTGGTGCTCATGTCGAGCAGGGCGCGTTGCACATGCTGGTCTTGCACCTTGATGTTCAAGCCGCCAATCGCGTCTGCACCGTTTTCTTTGTTGGCCATCCACCGGGCTGCGGCGCTGGATGCCGCGCCTTGGCTGAGCGCAAACACACTCGCACCCCGCGCTTGGGGCGTGAAAAAGGCATCGGCATGCAAGCTGATGAACAAATCGGATTGCACCTTTTGTGCTTTTTGCACCCTCACATGCAAAGGTAAAAAGAAGTCGGCGTCGCGGGTGAGAAAGGCCCGCAGCGGCAGCAAACCATGGCGGGTTTTGAGCACGGTTTTATTGATGCGCTCTTGCAAAAGCAGGGCAATTTTCAGCACCACATCTTTTTCGCGTGTGCCATTGGGCCCAATCGCCCCTGGGTCCTCGCCACCATGACCGGGGTCCAGGGTCACCACCGCAAACCGGTCGGTCATCTCGGGTAATTTGGCTGGCGAGCTGGGCGCGGGTTTGGCTGGTTCGGGCGCAGGCGTTTTGTCGCCCATCAAGTGCTCGGCGATCAAGGCCTCTAAGGGGTCGGCTTCTTGGCTGGGGTAAAGGTCTAACACCAAGCGGTGTTGAAACCTCGATTGACCCGCAACAACAGGCGCCAAGTTAAACACTTGGGGCTTGGCGGGTTGACGTAAATCGAGCACCAAGCGAACAATCGTGGAAGTGAATTGCCCAATGCGCACACCCGTAATAAACGGGTCGTCATTGCTGACTTTGCCCACCAGTTCGCGCAAAGCCGCATTCAGCTCTATGCCCTCAATGTCAACTGCAAGCCTTGGCGGGTTGGCCACAAAGGTGTGGGTGACTTTCAGCAAGGTGTCGGACTCTATGGTCACACGGGTGTACTCCATCGCTGGCCACACACGCACCGCCAAAATGCTGGCCCCCCATGCCAATTGCGTTTTGCCCAAAAGCAAAACCAAGCCACCGGCTTGGAGTAACTGTCGGCGTTGGTACTGTTGTTTCTTCATGCCAGTAAATCGCGACCCAAGGGGCTGTGGGCTAACAAACGAACATCGCGACTGCTGTCGGTGTTGACGCTTAAAACAATATCCAAGTCTGAGGCGGGCAGTATGCCTTTGGCTTTTTCGGGCCACTCGCAAATTTTTAGGCCACGGCTGGCAAAAATATCTCTGAAGCCGGCGTCTTCCCATTCCCGTGGGTCGTTGAAGCGGTAGAAATCGAAATGCCAAATGGCCAAAACTTGGCCCCCTGTGGTCACTTCATAAGGCTCCACCACAGCATAGGTGGGGCTCTTGATCCGATCCGTCACACCCAAGGCTTGTAATAGATAGCGAGTGAAGGTGGTTTTACCGGCCCCTAAATCGCCGTGCAGGTAGACCACGGCTTGGGCCAAAGCAGGGCACAAGGCCAGGCCTTGGGCGAAGGCGGCGCAAGCGGTCTCGTCGGGCCAGTGCAGGGTTTTTACAATCGGCGTTTCGTTCAAAGGGAATTTGTGTCCATCAATCAATCGGCCTTGCTGGTTCAACTGCAAGAATGGGGTGTTCAACTTGGATTCTCCCAAATTGGCATAGCCCCTGTCGATCTGCGGGATGCCGAGCCCGGACTGCTGGCTTGGCTGGCCCAAGGGCACCATGGCGAGATGGACTATATGGCCCGCCACGGCCTCACCCGTGCCAGACCCGCCGAGTTGGTGCCCGGCACTTTAAGCGTCATCACCGCCCGCATGGATTACCTGCCAGCGCACAAGCCGCCGGCCTTTGAGGATTGGACACACCACGAGTTGCAGCGCTTGCAACAACCCGCACAAGCAGTGGTGTCGGTGTATGCGCGGGGGCGGGATTACCACAAGGTCATGCGCCAACGTTTGCAGCAACTCAGCGACAAATTGCAAACCGTGCTGGGTGCAGTGGGGCACCGCGTGTTCACCGATTCAGCCCCCGTGCTGGAAGCAGAGTTGGCGGTGCGCAGTGGCTTGGGTTGGCGGGGCAAACACACGCTGGTTTTGCACCGTGAGGCCGGTTCGTTTTTCTTTTTGGGTGAAATATTTGTGGATTTGGCTTTGGCACCCACGCCGGTGCAAAACGAGCATTGCGGCAGTTGCAGCGCGTGCATCAGCGCTTGTCCTACCCAAGCCATCACAGCGCCTTACAGGCTGGATGCAAGGCGTTGCATCTCCTACCTCACCATAGAGCATTCGGGCAGCATCCCTTTAGAGCTGCGCCCCCTTATCGGCAACCGCATTTATGGTTGTGATGATTGTCAACTGGTGTGTCCGTGGAACAAGTTTGCCAAGCGCTCGCCTTTGCCCGACTTTGACGAGCGACATGGCTTGGGCAGCGCCTCCTTGGTGCAGTTGCTGCAATGGGATGAGGCCAGTTTTTTGCGCTTTACAGAAGGCAGCGCTATTCGCCGCATAGGGCATGCGAGGTGGTTGCGTAATTTGGCCTTGGCCGCGGGCAATGCTTTGCGCCAAACACTCAGCCCCGCCGACCAACAAGCCCTGCGGCAAGCCTTGTCTACCTGGCAAGACCATGAAAACGAGGTGGTACGCGAGCATGTGGCTTGGGCATTGGCGGTGTAATTAAACGCAAAATGTATTGACACATTCAAGTGTTCATGTGTTGGTGCTGCGTTAAACTCGAGATTGATCGGAGAAATTTTTATGTTGCTCACAGCAGTCATTACAGAAGCTGAAGAAGGGGGGTTTATTGCCCTAAATCCTGAAACTGGCACCACGACCCAAGGTGAAACCTATCAAGAAGCGATTCAAAATTTAAAAGAAGCCACCAGCTTGTACTTAGATGAATTTCCCATGAAAATTCACAGCCATCCTGTCATGACAACTTTTGAAGTCAGTCATGCCTAAATTTCCTGGGCTTTCAGGTGCAGAAATTGTTCGAGCTCTTGAAAAATTAGGTTTTGTTGTCGCAAGGCAGTCGGGAAGCCATATTGTGATGAGCGGGGTTTACAAGGTTGCGTTGTTCCCAACCACAAGGAAGTAAAGATTGGAACTGTCAATGGCGTACTTCGCCAAGCCGGCATCAGCGCGCAGGAATTTTCAAAAGCTCTTTAATTTATCAAACCTAGTCAATATGTAATCCGCGGTAAAGCATATAGCTTGCAAGCATGAACAGCAGCAAGGCAAAACCGCGCTTGAGTTTAAGTACAGGTACTTTATGGGCCAAGCGTGCGCCCATAGGAGCCGTGAACACAGTGCACAAACCAATCACTCCTAAGCCAGGCAACCATATATAGCCAAAGCTCCAGTCGAGGTTATGCGGTGCATTCCAACCGCTGACCACATAACCTAGGGCGTTGGCTAACGCAACAGGAAAGCCAATGGCTGCACTGGTGGCCACGGCTTGTCGAATGGGCACATTGCACCAAGTCATGAAGGGGATGCTGACGAACGCACCTCCGGCACCGACCAAGCCAGACAACAAACCAATCACACTGCCCACCACGGTTTGACCCACGAGGCCAGGCATTTGCCTTGAAGGTTTGGGTTTTTTATCTAGCAGCATTTGGGTGGCTGAAAACGCGGTGAATCCGGCAAAAAACAAGGCGAGAGCCGAGCCTTTTAAAACCGCAAACAACCACAAACTGGCCAAGGCACTGCCCAGCAAAATGCCGGGCGCCAAGCCTTTCACCAAATCCCACCTGACAGCCCCCAGCAAATGATGCGCACGGGTGCTGGCCAATGAAGTCACCACAATGGTGGACATGCCTGTGGCAATCGCCATCTTCACAGCAGAATCAGCGTCAACGCCTTGGGTGCCCAGCAAAAAAGTGATGAAGGGAATCATCATGAGTGCGCCACCCACACCCAACAATCCCGCCAAGAAACCCGCTACCGTGCCCAACAACACCAAGGCGACGATCACCTGCGCAAAGGGCAGGGACATCAGGCGAGGCCGAGCTTTTGCGCCATGCCTATGCGTTGCAACTTGCCCGTTGCGCCTTTGGGAATTTCATCGAGCAACAATATTTTGCGTGGCACTTTGAAGTCAGCCACACGGGTGGCTACATACTCGCGCAGTTCTTTTTCTGTCGCCGTCTTTCCATCGCGCAGCACCACAGCCGCACCCACTTCTTCGCCCAATTTATCGTGGGGAATACCAAAGCAAACCACTTGCGCCACTGCTGCATGGTCCATCAAGATTTCATCAATTTCACGCGGGCTGATTTTTTCGCCGCCTCGGTTGATGATTTCTTTGAGGCGGCCGGTGATACTGATGTAGCCTTGCGCGTCGATCACGCCTTGGTCTCCTGTGCGAAACCAGCCGTGGGTAAAGTTGTCCGCATTGGCTTGTGGGTTGTTTTCGTAGCCCAGCGTGACATTGGGGCCACGAATCACAATTTCACCTGTGCTGCCAGTGGCCAGCAAATGGCCTTCTGTGTCCATGATGGCCACTTCAGGGCCTGCTGCCAAGCCCACGGTGCCCGGTTTGCGTTGTCCTGGGGGCAAAGGGTTGCAAGCCATTTGGTGGGCGGCCTCGGTCATGCCATAGGCTTCAATCACTGGCGCGTGGAAAGTGGCTTCCAGCTCAGCCAACACTTGGGGCGGCAAGGAGGATGACGAGGAGCGGATAAAGCGCAAAGGTACTTTTTGAATCACTGCGCGGTTATTCGCGGCACGCGACAAAATCGCTTGGTGCATGGTGGGCACAGCGGTGTACCAAGTGGGTTTCACCTCCTCCATTTGGGCGAAAAATTTCAAGGCATTAAAGCCGGCGGTGCAATGCACTTCACCGCCTTGCGACAGTGGGGCCAAGATGCCGGCAATCAATCCGTGGATATGGAACAAGGGCATGACATTCAAACCTCGGTCGGTGGCGCTGAATGCGGTGCTGTGGGCAATGTGCTGGGCAGATGCGCACACATTGCGCTGGGTTAAAGGAACGATTTTGGGGCGCGAGGTGGTGCCTGAGGTGTGAAGTACCAAAGCGACATCGTCTGCGTGCGCCATGCCAGGTGCGTTGGTGGGCTGTGCCGAGCGCGAAGAAGTGTCTAGGCTGAAAGAGCCTGCGCCTTGCTGAGGTGTGGGACGCAAATACACAATCGATACGCCCAGTTTTCTGGCGACCTCAACAGCCGCAGACTGCGAGCCTTGCTCAACCAACATGGCTTTGGCATTCAAGTCGTTCAAGTAAAACTCAAACTCGTCTGCGCGGTAAGCAGGGTTGAGCGGGGCTGAGGTGCTGCATGCTGCCACGCTCACAAAGGCGGCTGCCATCTCTGCACCATTGGGCAAAACAATCGCCACGCGGTCATGGCGCCCAATGCCCACGGCATTGAGTGACTGCTGCACATGGTCACTTAAATCGCGCAAGCCTTGGTAGGTGAGAGGTGCAGCACCAGAGGCGCTTAAACACACTGCATTCGCTTGGCCTTGGGCCATCCATTCTTGAAGGGTTTGCATACCTCTGTCCTTTAGCTGTTCAATTTCAATCCATGACGGCTTTGCAGCACGCTTTGCTCTAACAAACGCGTCAGGCTGTAGACCGTCTCTAGGGTAGGTGTGGCTATGCCAACCACGCGGCCCAGTTCAATGACACCGCCCAAAATAGCGTCCAGCTCTAGGGCTTTGCCTTGTTCTATGTCTTGCAGCATGGAAGTTTTGTGTGCGCCCACTGCTTGGGCGCCGGCTATGCGTTTTTCAAGACTGATTTTGAATTGCGCACCGGTTTTCTCACCCACGGCTTGCGCTTCTTGCATCATGTGCGTCGCCAGTGAATGGCTTAAGGGGTGAACAGCAATTTCTTCCAGCGTAGCGTGTGTCAGCGCAGAAATCGGGTTAAAGCATAAATTGCCCCACAACTTCACCCACAGCTCGCTGCGAATATCTGTAGACACAGGGACTTTAAAGCCTGCGGCAATCATGGCTTGCGCCAGCAGCGTGACTCTTTCAGACTTCTCTCCATTGGGCTCACCCAAGGTGAAGCGGTTGCCTTCAATCAGTTTCACCACCCCCGGTGCCACCAACTCGGCTGCAGGATAGACCACAGCGCCTATGACGCGTTCGGGCTTGAGGTGTTGCCACAGCAAAGCTTCGGGGTCGAGTGTCTTGAGTTGCGTACCTTGGTAGGGGCCAGCAAGTTGATGAAAGTACCACCAAGGCAAGCCGTTTTGCATGGTCACCACGGATGTCGTGGCATGGCATAAGCGGTCTATGTCTTTGGCCACAGCAGCCACTTGGTGTGACTTGAGCGTGAGGAAAACATAGTCGTAGGTTTGCGCCTGGTCCATGCTGCAGGCCTGAACACCAGCGACCAACTCTGTGCCATCTTCTTGTATCAGCTTCAGGCCGTGTTTTTGGATGGCTTGCAAATTTTCGCCACGCGCAATGCAAGTGACATCGTTGCCAGTCAAGCTCAGTTTGACGGCCAAATAGCCACCAATGGCACCAGCACCCACAACGGCTATGCGCAATGACATGGTGCGACAGATAAGTTTTGAGGCATAAAAATAGAGGTATGTAAAAAAATAAAAGTGTCTGCAAGGGCCGCCGGATCGTCATCCTGAACTAAAGGTTCAGGTGGGCGAGGTCAGAAAGGTGTTGGGTTCATCTAACGCGAGATGTTCACGCTCACCAGCCAATTCCCAAGCCCGGGGCTCCAAAGAGCATTGGTTCAAGAAATATAAAACCCGACAGACTTGCAGACATCGCTATTGTAAAAGGCTCAGAGCAAGTGCCCGTCATGACCTAAAGCGGTGTCTAAACGGTAGAGCAAATTTTGAAGATTGTGGTTGGATGAGCTGGGCTCGTCGGGCGCACCCGAAAAGTCTGACAACTCGAACGCCAAATTCAAAGCGGCCAACACAGCGATGCGGTCGCGGGCTTTGATTTTTCCTGCGTCACGAATTTTGCACATCGCGTCATCTACTTTTCTGACTGCTGCGTGAAAGCGTTCTTCAGCACCTACAGGGCAACCCAATATATAGCTTTGCCCCATGATTTGAACCTCTAACTGGTTCATGCGCTGTCCTTGACTTCGACGGGCAAGCGGTCTAGTAATCCATCGATGCGACTGCGTGCAGCTTGCAAGCGAGACTTCAATGAATCTCGCTCTTGGCTGAGGGTTTCAACTTGGGTGGTGAGCAGTTCATTGGTGCGCCTGAGTTCTTCGTAGCGCAACAGCAAACGTTCTACGCGCTCGAGAACCGGCTCTAGAGATGAGTTTTCCGACATGGGCGCATTTTAGGGGGCTAAATAGGATTGTGGCTAGAATGCGCCGGTTGGTGCTCGCGGTGTGGTTCGCATGCCGCAGTTCAACGGGAAGCAGAAGTTTTCAGCCTAACAAGTACTTCTTTTTTGTACATGTCATGGCACCAAAACCAGCCTGCGCTGCCCCCGCAACGGTCAAGCGAACGAAATGCCTTTGGGTATTTCCGTCCTGTCCCACATAGCCACTGGTTGTCTTGAACAAGCAACTGGGAAGGCGGACAGGGTTGTTTTCGCTAGCCCGGATACCGGCCAACAAGGTGAAGTC
>CANLWQ010000025.1 GCA_947494405.1 Comamonadaceae bacterium
GCATAGAGGGAATAATGCAAAAGGTGCATCGGTGGTTACAACCTTCGCTGATTTTCAAATAGGCATAGTGTTTGGGTGTGAGTTTGATGCCCGCTGCTGGAACCAAATCTATAAAGGGATCGTGGGGCTTTGGCAAATGCGCATGAAGCGCATCCATGACTTCTTGCGTGGCATGCGGGCCAGTGACTGCCAGCACACTGGGGTGCATGGCTTTCACCACATTGCTTCCATCAGCTTGCGACTTGGCACCAAGGCAACCCGTGACAATCACTTTTCCATTTTCAGCCAAAGCTTCGCCAATGGTGTTGAGGCTTTCTTGAACAGCGTCATCGATAAAACCACAGGTGTTCACGATCACTAAATCTGCACCAGAAAAGGTTTTCGAGGTTTGATAACCCTCGGCACTCAACTGTGTGAGGATGAGCTCTGAATCTGTTAAAGCCTTGGGGCAACCCAGACTCACAAAACCAACGGTAGGCGGAGACATCAGCGCTTGAGTCCCATGGCACTGAGCATCTGCTGTTGCATCTGAGCCAACATTTGCTGGGACTGCTCGGTATAGCTGCCCATCAATCCCGACAGCATTGGGGTCTGCGTGGTCATGACTTGCGCCCACAACTCAGGAGACAAATGCTTGCTTTGTTCAGCCACCTGCATTTGTAAATCTATAAAGGTTTGAACATTTTTTTCTAAATAGTTGCCCATGAAACCTTGCATGGCATGACCATAAAAACGAATGATATTGGCCAAGGCTGCTTCAGAGAACATGGGCACGCCTTCGGCTTCTTCTTCCAAAATGATTTGCAACAAAATACTGCGCGTCAGGTCTTCGTTTGTTTTGGCTTCAACCACCTTGAAGGCCTCGCCTTGAACGACGAAAGCCTTCACCTCTTGCAAAGTGATGTAACTGGAGGTTTGGGTGTCGTAGAGGCGGCGATTGGGGTATTTTTTAATCAGGCGTAGAGAACTCGGTTCTTGCGGGGCTGAACCAGTCGCTTCTGGTGATGAGGGAGATTTGCGTGCCAAAAGAAATCCTGTTTGGGGAGGGTGCAATAACGTCTTTGCAAAGCGACGAGCAAGTTGAGGGCACAACAAAGAATGGTAGGCGCGATTGGACTCGAAATTTGACATGAAGTATTACAGGTTCGCCTAGGGGAATAAGTCTTTGATGCAATTAGACCCCCTGCCCTCTGATACCCCTGTCTCACGCCATTTACCCTGAGATTTACCCTGAGATGTACCCCAAGACCTGCCTTGAGTTTGTGAATTCTAATCTTTTCTTTTAAGCGAACGCCCTGGTCCTGCCTTATCAATTATCAAAGTCATATTGCGTGGTTTGCTTTCTTCGAATTGCGACATGAGTCCAGCCACCTATCCATCAGTTAATCAAAGTTGCAATACGTGCTTGAATCCGCAAATCAAAAAAAGTATTGATACAAATTGAATTAACTTTCAATCTATTGATCAAGCTCTTGTATATCTTTGAGTTTTTGATTGGCATTTTGTAGCTTTGTCTTAATGCGACCAATTTTTGCTTGAAGCTCGTCCTCCACATGTGTGCCTGCATCTTTGCTGAGTGAATTTACCTTAACTTGCTTGTTAGGCTTTGTCGCAGAGATTCTAGGTTTTCGGGCAATGCTGGGATTTTGAGTGACAGATGATCTGCTTACAAGATGCGCAGAAGATCTTGGTGGGACGGTCTCGCTAAAACGAACGAAATGGTCAACGATATGGGTATTGTCAATATGCGCTTTATTTTCTTCCATGACATCGTTAGCTCCAAAGAACTGATGGTTGGAGATTGTCGCGTCGTCTTCAAGTTTTTGCCGGTTGCCTGAGATGGATTTTTGGCTATTTATTTGCTGTCTATTTTCTTTAGTTTGATCTTCGTTTACGCGGTGAATTCGATCTTTGATGTGTGTTTTTTTCTCAGCAAAAAAATCATCTTTGATGATAGGCTTTGGTATTGAGCAAACATCATCTTGAAGTTCAACAGATATTATTTCACCTTCTTCTAAATCGTATTTAGGGCTGACAGCATTGTGGGTTGATGGATTAAAGTTAACTGAGTGCTGGACTCCACTGCGGACAAGTTTGCTACTCATGGTTTATTGTGGAATAAGTTGCAGAAAGACCAAGTATATTCACTTCGCTTTTTTACAAGCAAAGCTGGGTTTAACGAATTTGAAGTAACAAAAATTTGTACCTGATACCTACATCCAGTTAAGCGTTCTTGTTCGTTTCGGCATCGCCTTTTTTGTCCACTCATACTCAGAAGAAATTACCCACTTGGGATTGATGTTGTAAGAAATTCCAAGGCCGTAAACTGTAAGCGCGTAGGTAAGGTAAGTCGTTTACTTCGCATACGCACCCAATGAGTCATTGAATGCTAAACATCTATAGGTAAGACTCACTTTGCACTTTCAGTAGCGTTTGCTGTATTGGTGCAGAAAATGGAGCGCAAAGGGCTGCGATTGAAACAGCAATGGGGGATAGTGTTACACCAAAAACAGGTGATAAAACTATGAAATGACAGGTGGTTTAGATGGGGCTGAAATTTCAGTTTTTACCCTACGTTTACCCTAGAAACCTTTAAAACTTGTAACTCGTTGAGTTTATTGGATATTTTTGGTAGGCGCGATTGGACTCGAACCAACGACCCCCACCATGTCAAGGTGGTGCTCTAACCAGCTGAGCTACGCGCCTTCGTTACCGAAGTGGCGCATTCTAGCTCATCCTTGATGACGCCTTGCGGTTCGAACACCCGAGACCTCATTGACCGCAGCCAGCACCTTGCTCAATTTCAATGCGTCACCCACCTCCACAGTGAATGTCATCCATGCCATTTCTTTGATGGACTGGGTCTTCACGCCAATCACATTGACCTTGTCTTTGGCCAGCGATTCTGAAATATCACGCAGCAAGCCCTGGCGGTCAGTGGCAACAATTTCTATGTCCACTGGGTAGAGTGAATCCGTGCCAGCCCTTTCCCCCCACGACACGGGAATGAGCCGATCAGGTGAAACCGTCGACAGTTGAATAAAGTTTTTACAAGTATTGCGGTGCACGCTCACCCCTTTGCCGCGGGTAACAAAGCCTCCTAAAGAATCGGGCGGCGCGGGTTTGCAACACCTTGCGAGTTGCGTCATCAACGAGTCGACGCCCACCACCAAGACGCCAGAGGGCGAGACAAGGGTTTTGCTGCGCTGGGTTTTACGCAACAAGCGTTCGTCCTCATCGGGCAAAGGCGCAGGCGGGCGCAAAAAAGTTTCAATGGTTTTCAAAGAGAACTCATCCTTGCCCACCACCTCGAACAACTGGGCCGATGAGGAAAATCCAAGTTGCTCAGCCAACTCATCCAATTTGAGCGCTGTTTTTCCCTCGCGCTGCAACAACTTTTCCACGGATTCACGCCCACGCGCCACGGTTTGGTTCACCGCCAGCGCGTTAAACCACGCCCTGACTTTGGCCCTGGCACGCGCAGAACCAAGAAAGCCCAACTCAAGATTGAGCCAGTCACGCGAAGGCCCACCCTCTTTAGCGGCAATCACCTCGACGGTTTGACCGTTACGCAGTGGGGTGGACAAGGGCACCATGAGGCCATCGACCTTGGCACCTCTGCAACGGTGACCTAAATCGGTATGCAAGCTGTAGGCGAAATCCACAGGCGTAGAGTGAGCGGGTAATTCCACAATAGCAGCTTGGGGGGTTAAGACATAAATCTTGTCTTCGTCCACAGCTTCGTGGGATGTGCTGTCTGCATGCGCGGCATGGTGCAGCTCGCGCTCCCATGCCAAGAGTTGACGCAAGACCGCCATTTTTTTTGCCTGCGCATCCGACAGTGGCGCACCTGCATAGCCTTTGGTGCCAGCCTCTTTATAGGCCCAATGCGCTGCCACGCCAAACTCGGCATGGGCATGCATGGCTTGGGTTCGAATTTGAATCGCGATCACCTGACCTGCGCTTTCACTCACCACCGTGTGCAAAGACTGGTAACCATTGGATTTGGGCTTGGCCATGTAGTCATCAAACTCGTTATCCAAAGGTTTCAACTCTGCATGAACCAATGACAGGGCACGGTAACAATCCTCTACCGATGACACAATCACACGCAGTGCGCGCAAGTCGTGCACCTGCGAAAAATTGAGCGATTTGCCACGCATTTTTTTGATGATGCTGAAGATATGCTTGGGACGCCCTTGCACTTGGGCGCTGATGCCATGCGCTTGGAGTTGATCAAGCAACCACTGCCGCAATTGCTCCACTTGCGCTTCTCGCTCGGTGCGTTTGTCCTCTAACCAATGGGCAACTTGTTTGTAGGTGTCTGGCTCTATCAAACGAAAAGCCAAGTCCTCCATCTCCCATTTGATTTGCCAAATACCCAAACGGTTGGCCAAGGGTGCAAACACTTGCAATGACTCTCTGGCCACATCATCAAAGCCCGGTTTTTTGTGCGTATGCAAATAGCGCAGGGTTTGCAAGCGCGAAGCCAGTCGCAACACCACCACGCGCAAATCTCTGGAAAATGCCAGCAGCATGCGCCGCACAAATTCAATTTGCACTTGGTTATGTGCATCTCTCACCACGCGTGTTCGGGCTTGTCTTTGCAACTGCATGAGGCGCATGGTTTCCATGGCGAGTGCTGCATGGCTGTCGCCAAAAGCTTTGGCAATCAACTCCTGGGGCTTGTTTAAGTGCTCGCAAGCAAAAGCCAAATACGACGCAGCCTGCATATCATCAGAGCCCCCCAAAGACTTGACCAACTCAGCCAGGGCATCCGCATGTGCCAAACAGTTCTCACCGTGGTCAAGTTCTTGCGAAGCGATAAAGGGTTCGGCGAAGGCTCGGGCTCGCTCGATAGCCTGCTGGCTGGGCTGGAAGTCTTGGCCAACCACGGACAGCAAACTCTCTACGCCTATGGGTGAGTCTTCTGAAACGTCGGTACTTTTCATCGCGCAAAAATTCAATAAGTGGGCACAGAATAAGATAGTCCATCGTAATGGATTGGGGACAGCATGAACGAACGTTTTTTGGCAGGCAAGACAGCCTTGGTGACAGGTTCAACCAGCGGCATAGGGTTAGGCATGGCCAAGGCTTTGGCCAAAGCCGGCGCCAATGTGGTGCTCAATGGTTTTGGACCGCATGAGCAAGCGCAAGCTGAAGTGGCGGCTTTAGGTGTTCATACCGCGTTCCATGGTGCCGACATGCGCAAAGTGCCCGAGATTGAAGCCATGATGGATTTTGCAGCCCAGCGTTTTGGCCGCATCGATGTGCTGGTGAATAACGCAGGCATTCAGCATGTCGCAATGCTTGAGGACTTCCCCACAGAAAAATGGGATGACGTGATCGCCATCAATTTGTCTAGCGCTTTTCACACCACGCGCCTTGCACTGCCAGCCATGCGCCAAGCCAACTGGGGGCGCATACTCAATATCGCCTCGGTGCATGGCTTAGTGGGCTCTGCCCAAAAATCGGCTTATGTGGCGGCCAAGCACGGCATCGTTGGCTTAACCAAAGTGACGGCCTTGGAAACCGCCACCACGGGTGTGACTTGCAACGCTATTTGTCCAGGCTGGGTTCTCACCCCCTTGGTTCAACAACAAGTCGATGCCAAAGCTGCTGCCTTGAAGATCAGCAATGAAGAAGCC
This sequence comes from Comamonadaceae bacterium, assembly GCA_947494405.1. Lineage (GTDB taxonomy): Bacteria > Pseudomonadota > Gammaproteobacteria > Burkholderiales > Burkholderiaceae_C > Limnohabitans. The sequence goes on from CANLWQ010000025.1 coordinate 5,649, forward strand.
GCACAGCTATTGCTGCGCGAAAAAGAGCCTTCCATGCAGTTCACCACGCCCGAAGAATTGGGTGAGTTGGCTTTGTTTTTATGCTCTCAAGCGGGCAACAATGTGCGCGGTGCAGCATGGAATATGGATGGTGGGTGGGCCGCGCAATAAGCGCTTAGCTGTGTTTTTAAACATCATCTCAAGGGATGAGCGCCGCTCACTTGACTTTCAGTTACACCGAATTTAAGCGCAGCTCTATTGCTTGCAAGCGAGGGCTGTTTTATCTTTCGGGCATGAAAAAAAACACCTACAACCCCGAATACCAAGCCTTTGCAGCCCGCTTGCGTCAAGCCATGAAAGATGCAGGCCTCAAAACTTCAGCCACGCTTTTAGCCGACGCTTTCAATATGCGTTACTGGGGCGAGGGCATTACCGCACACGCAGCGAGAAATTGGATGTTTGGCGTGTCCATGCCCAAGCAAGACAAACTCAAAGCGCTCAGTGAAGTACTCAACATCAGTCCGCAAGATTTGCTGTTTGGCCCGCAACACCAGGTGCATGCCGCCAGAGAAACACAAATCTCAGATGGCATGGGGCTTGGTGACACCGAGATGCTCAGACAGTATTTGCAACTCCAACCCGAGCACAAGCGCATGGTCAGGCAATGGGTGCGTATGTCGCTGGTGTTTCAACAAAACCCTGTTGCGCCCAGCAACGCTGGCAGCCCACACGCCTAAAGGGGCAGAACCAACACCACAGCCCTGGCCTCTATGGACTGACCCAAGCCCACGGGGCCCAACTTCTCAGCAGTTTTGGCTTTGACATTCACCTGATTCACGTCGAGTTGCAAAGCAGACGCGATGCGCTCGCGCATAGGCAATATAAAAGTCGCCAGCTTAGGCGCTTGCGCAATCACCGTGCTGTCGATGTTGCTGACACGCCAGCCAGCGACTTGGAGCAACACACCTGTGGCTTGCAGCAACTTCCAAGAGTCCGCTCCACGCCAACGCTCATCCGTATCTGAAAAATGCGTACCAATATCGCCCAAAGCAGCTGACCCTAGCAAGGCATCGGTGATAGCGTGCAGCAGCACATCAGCATCTGAATGCCCCAACAGCCCCAAATGAAATGGGATCACTACCCCACCGATGACCAAGCGCCGCCCGGGCACCAAGGCATGTATGTCCCAGCCTTCACCGATACGAAATGGAACACTCATGACAACACTCCTGGTCGCAGTTTGCGGTCGTTGAGCACAGCCTCGGCCAAGGCCCAATCTTGCGGGTAAGTGACTTTGAAATTAAAAGATGCGCCCTCAACCAACAAGGGCGACATGCCTTGCGCCTCCATGGCACTGGCTTCATCGGTCAACAGCTCGTGCCCTGTAGTCAGTGCCTGCGCCAATGCGCCCAAGCGAAACATCTGCGGTGTTTGGGCCAGCCATTTATCGCTGCGATTCAAGGTTTGGACCACCCTGCCCTGTGAGGATGATTTCAAAGTGTCGGGTAAGGGCAAAGCCAACAGCCCGCCTACCTCGTCGGCAAAACAAGCGTCCAGCAAGGCTTGTATCAAACGCGGGGTGATTAAACAGCGTGCAGCGTCATGCACCAAAACCCAATCTTGGGGGTCAACGCCCAGTGCTTCGAGTTGTTGTAAACCGCCCAAGACGCTTTGGGCGCGGGTAGCGCCTCCTCGCGGCACCAAGCTGAACGCTGGCTGGGGATGCTTGGCCAACAGGTCGGCCATCATTCGGTCTTGTGGGGACACCACCAGCAGAGCTTGACCCAGTCCTGGCACCTCGGCAAAAGCCTTCAAGGTGTGCATCACCATGGGGAGACCCGCCAACAGCGCGTACTGTTTGGGTATGTCCACGCCTGCTCGACTGCCCGTGCCGGCACAGGGGATGACCACATGAAAGCGCGGTCGTTCTTGGCTCATGGCTGAGGTGTGTTCATGGGCTCATTCTAGAATCTCTGCATCTCATGCAATTGCCAGCCCTCTCCAGCGCTCAGCGCTTTACCCTCCCCCGCCCTCCTGGTTCTGCAGATGCAGCCTTGCTTGCCGCTTTGGTGGCACGTGAAAAATCCCAAGGTCGCCGCGTCAGCCTGATTTGTGCAGATGCTTTTGATGCGCAGCGTTTGTTGGAGGAAATGCAGTTTTTTCAGCCCGATTTGGCCTGTGTGTTGTTTCCAGATTGGGAAACTTTGCCCTACGACGGGTTTTCACCGCACCAAGATTTAATCAGCGAGCGCTTGGCCACGCTTTGGCGCATCTCGCAGGGGCAAGCCGATGTGGTTCTCATGCCGGCCACCACCGCCTTGTACCGCTTGGCACCGCCCTCTTTTTTGGCGGCGTACACCTTTCACTTCAAGGTCAAGCAAAAGTTAGACGACGCGCAACTCAAGCAACAACTGACCATGGCGGGTTACAGCCATGTGTCCCAAGTGGTGAGCCCTGGCGAGTACACCGTGCGCGGGGGTTTGATCGACTTGTTCCCCATGGGCGCCTTGGTGCCTTATCGGGTGGATTTGTTTGACAATGAAATCGACTCCATACGCACCTTTGACCCCGACACCCAGCGCAGTCTTTACCCCGTGCCCGAGGTGCGTTTGCTGCCGGGTCGCGAATTCCCCATGGATGAAGCCTCGCGTGCGCTGTTTCGCAGCCGTTGGCGTGAACTGCTGGATGGCGACCCCACGCGAAGCCGTATTTACAAAGACATGGGCAATGGCGTGGCAACTGCGGGTATCGAGTACTACTTGCCGTTGTTTTTTGAAGAAACTGCCACCGTCTTTGATTACTTGGGTAATCAGTCGGTGGTGGTGTTGCATGGCGACCTTGAACCGGTTTTGCAAAGCTTTTCACAAGACGCGCAAGAGCGTTTTCGCTTGGCACAAGGTGACCCGGAGCGACCAGTTCTATCTCCTGCACATTTGTTTTTAAACACCGAGCAATTCTTCACCCGCGTCAATCAGCATGCCCAACTGTCTCTGCGCACCACAGACACCGCAAGCACTTGGGATTGGGTCAGTCTTCTTCCCGACCTCACTGTAGAGCGTGGCTCACCAACGCCTTTGGCACGTTTGCAAGCTCGTCAAACCCTCAGCACGCAACGGGTGCTGGTGTTGGCCGAGAGCGATGGCCGCCGTGAAAGCCTGTTGGATTTCTTAAGAGCAGGCGGCGTCAGCCCACCCAGTTTTGAGAGCTTGGCCGAGTTTGTACACAGCACCGAGCCTTTTGGTATTGCCACCAGCAGCCTGCACACAGGGTTTGCATGGAGTGAGCTTGGCATAGATTTGGTTACCGAGACCGAGCTGTTCGCGGCAAGCCCCAGCGTGCGGCGCCGCCGCAAACAAGAAGCGGTAAGCGATGTGGAGTCGCTCATCAAAGATTTGTCGGAGTTGCAGGTGGGCGACCCCGTGGTGCACAGCACACATGGCATTGGCCGCTACCGTGGCTTGGTCAATATGGACATGGGACAAGGACTGGACGAGTTGAGCCAACCCCTGTTGCAAGAGTTTTTGCATCTCGAATACGCTGACGAAGCCACCTTGTACGTGCCCGTCAGCCAGTTGCACCTGATCAGCCGCTACAGCGGCGTGAGCCCCGATGAAGCGCCGCTGCACCGGTTGGGCTCTGGCCAATGGGACAAAGCCAAGCGCCGCGCTGCTGAACAAATACGCGACGCTGCGGCCGAGTTGCTCAACATCTATGCCCGCCGTGCAGCCAGGCAAGGTCACCCGTTTCGGTACACGCCGCAAGACTACGAAGTATTTGCCAACGATTTCGGCTTTGATGAAACCGCAGACCAACGCGGTGCGATTCATGCGGTGATTCAAGACATGATCAGCCCGCGCCCCATGGACCGTTTGATTTGCGGCGATGTAGGTTTTGGCAAAACCGAGGTGGCTTTGCGGGCGGCTTTTATTGCGGTCATGGGCGGCAAACAAGTGGCCATTTTGGCGCCCACGACTTTGCTGGCTGAACAACATTTCCAAACCCTCACAGACCGCTTTGCCAAATGGCCGGTGAAGATCGCCGAGATGAGTCGTTTTCGCTCACCCAAAGAGGTTAAGGCGGCCATGTTGGGGCTAGAAGCGGGCGCTATCGATATCGTGGTGGGCACGCACAAACTCATCAGCGACACAGTGAAGTTCAAAGACCTAGGGTTGTTGGTGATTGATGAGGAACACCGCTTTGGTGTGCGGCACAAAGAGGCCATCAAAGCCATGCGTGCCGAGGTGGATGTGCTGACCCTAACGGCCACACCTATTCCACGCACCTTGGGCATGGCCTTGGAGGGTCTGCGTGATTTAAGCGTGATTGCCACTGCGCCGCAACGTCGCTTGGCCATCAAAACCTTTGTACGCGCTGAAGACAACGGCGTGATTCGAGAAGCGGTGCTCAGAGAACTCAAGCGCGGTGGTCAATGCTATTTTCTGCACAACGAGGTGGAGACCATCCAAAACCGCAAAGAGCGATTGCAAGAGTTGATACCTGAGGCGCGTATTGCAGTGGCACACGGACAAATGCCCGAGCGCGAATTGGAAAAAGTCATGCGTGATTTTGTAGCGCAGCGCTTTAATATTTTGCTGTGCTCCACCATCATCGAAACCGGCATTGATGTGCCCACAGCCAACACGATTTTGATGAGCCGCGCTGATAAATTTGGCTTGGCTCAGTTGCATCAACTGCGCGGCCGTGTGGGTCGCAGCCATCACCAAGCCTATGCGTATTTGCTGGTTCCCGATTTACAAGGCCTCAGCAAAAAAGCCACCCAGCGACTCGACGCCATTCAACAAATGGAAGAACTGGGTTCGGGCTTTTATTTGGCCATGCACGATTTGGAAATACGCGGCGCTGGCGAAGTGCTGGGCGAAAACCAAAGCGGCAATATGCTGGAGGTGGGGTTTCAGCTCTATAACGAGATGCTGTCAGAGGCGGTACGCGCACTCAAGAACGGTGAAGAACCCGATTTACTCAGCCCTTTGCAAGCCACCACTGAAATCAACCTCCACTCACCCGCTTTGTTGCCCAATGACTATTGCGGCGATGTGCATTTACGCTTGTCGTTCTACAAAAAATTGGCCACGGCTAAAAACCAAGACCAAGTGGACGCCTTACTGGAAGAGTTGGTTGACCGGTTTGGCAAACTGCCCGCGCAGGCCCAAACCTTGATTGATACCCACCGCCTTAGGGTGCTGGCCAAGCCCTATGGCGTGGCCAAGGTCGATGCCGCGCCTGGCGTCATCCTCATCAGCTTCAAACCGCATGCGCCGGTGGATGGCATGCGCATTATTCAACTGGTGCAAAAAAACAAACACATCAAACTCGCTGGCAACGATAAGCTGCGTATTGAGCGGGCTTTGCCCGACACCCAAGACCGGGTGCACATGGTGCGCGACATCTTGAGGTCTTTGGGTGAACCGGTGACAGCTGAGAAGCCTAAGGTGGTTTCATGAGTTCGGGCGGTATGGCTTTATCAGAATTTGCCCCAGGACTGTGGCTCAAAGGCTTGACCCCCCCCCTGCATTGGCAAGACTACAAGCTCATCGCATTTGACATGGATTCCACCTTGATCAATATCGAGTGCATAGATGAAATTGCCGATGCCGCTGGGCGCAAAGCCGAGGTGGCAGCCATCACCGAAACCGCCATGCGCGGGGAAATCACCGACTACAAAGACAGCTTGCGACGCCGCGTGGCTTTGCTGCAAGGCGTGTCAGTGGAAGCCATGCGCGAGGTACTGACACACCGGCTGGCACTTAACCCGGGCGCTGAAACTTTGGTGCGAGCCTGCCAACAAGCCGGCTTGGTCACGCTGCTGGTGAGCGGTGGATTTACTTTTTTCACCGACCATGTGCAAAGCCTGTTGGGTATTGACCATGTGCGAAGTAATGTGCTGGAAGTGATTGACGGGCGCTTGAGCGGGCGCATGGTCGATCAAGCTTGGGGCGATATTTGTGACGGCGAAGAAAAACGCCGCATGTTGTTGACCACTTGCACAGCGATGGGCATCGCGCCCCAGCAAGCCATCGCCATGGGCGACGGTGCCAACGACTTGCCCATGATGTCGGCGGCGGGCTTGGCCGTGGCTTACCACGCCAAACCCAAGGTCAGAGCTGCCGCCCATGTGGCCATAGACCAAGGCGGTTTAGACAGGTTGCTGGCGCTTTTTGTCTGAACCAAGCAATTGCTTTGGGTTCCCATTTGAAAATCACCCGACCACCACCAACCTGACATCTTTCAGCGCATCTTTCATTTCAATTTGTGCCAACTTCAAGTCGTAAGCAGTTTGCAGGTTCAGCCAATATTGCGGTGTTTGTCCCAATGCACGGCCTATGCGCAATGCCAGTTCGGCGGTGACGGGCCTGTCGCCTTTGAGCACATGCGACACCCGCATAGCTGACACGCCAATGGCATCTGCAAACGCAGCTTGGGTCATAGCCAGCTCTTCCAGAGATTCGCGCAGAAATTCACCAGGGTGGATGGCGGGCAGGCCATTCTTTGGTTTGGGGTTGGTCATCTTTGATACTCCTCAGTGGTAATCCACAATTTCAACTTCATACGCATGTCCGCCTTCAAACCGAAAACACAGACGCCAGCGGTCATTGACGCGAATGCTCCACTTACAAGACAAGTCGCCAACCAGTGCTTCGAGCCTGTTGGAGGGCGGCATACGCAAATCATCAATCTCAGTTGCAGCATGAAGTTGGGTCAACCTCATAAGCGCTCGTTTCAGTATTTCTGGCGGCAAGCGGCGAGATTTGCCTGTGGCAAACAAGTTTTCGGTTTCATCGCTGGCAAAGCTTTCAATCATGGCTGAATTATAAACAATTTGTTTATTAATACCGGTCAATGATTCAACTGCCCCCACACCTTCTCAAGTCTCTTCACGCTCACCGGCTGCGGCGTGCGCAGCTCTTGCGCAAAAAAACTTACCCGCAGCTCTTCCAATAGCCAGCGCAATTCCAGCATGCGTGCATCGGCTTGGCCTTTGCGCTCGGCAACCAAGCGCCAATATTTTTGCTCCAAGGGTTTGAGTTCA
>CANLWQ010000026.1 GCA_947494405.1 Comamonadaceae bacterium
AGCAGGCACAAAAGCGATAAACACATTCAACGCAAAGCGCCGTGCCAAGCGTTGCGTCGGCAGCCCAACAATGGTGCTGGAAATTTTTTCCCAATAAACAATGATGACGGGCAAAATAGCGCCGGTTTGGATGGCAATGTCAAACACTTTGGCTTTTTCATCGTCAAAGCCCAGCAAAGCTCCCGCGAGTATGAGGTGACCGGTGGATGAGATGGGTAAAAACTCGGTCAGACCTTCCACGATGCCCATGATGGCGGCTTTCAAAAGCAACATGAAGTCCACGGGGTATCCTTTTGATTAATTGGGGTTTATTCTAAATGCCGCGCAATCTGCAGTCGCTATACATAAGCGCTTACCTGATTGCGGGTGGATTTACATTGCTGCCCTCACGCTATTTGGGCAACTTGATTTGGCATGAGTGGTTGGGGTGGCTTTAGCTAGCACCAGCCCCCTAAAATCCCCTGATGACCCAAACCGCCTCCCCTGCAACACCCGAAGAAACCAAAGCCAGCAACTTTCTGCGCCAAATCATCGAAAACGATTTGGACAAAGGCACTTACGCCAGCCGCCGCTGGGCAGGCAGCCCCGGTGACGCAGCTCACCATGCCGAAGGCGCACCTGATACCGCAAAAATCCGCACCCGCTTTCCGCCCGAGCCCAATGGCTATTTGCATGTAGGTCACGCCAAAAGCATTTGCATCAACTTTGGTTTGGCACGCGACTATGGCGGCGTGTGCCACCTGCGCTTTGACGACACCAACCCCGAAAAAGAAGACACCGAGTATGTCAACAGCATCATTGACGCGGTGAAGTGGTTGGGTTTCAGTTGGAGCCAGCCGGGCAACGATGCGCCCTACCAAGCCAGCGACTATTTCGACTTTATGTACCGCGCCGCTGAACACTTGATCGAAGCTGGCCACGCCTACGTAGACGAGCAAACAGCTGACGAAATGCGCGCCAACCGAGGCGACTTTGGCAAGCCCGGTGTGAACAGTCCATTTAGAAGCCGCACACCCGCAGAAAACCTGACACGCTTTCGCGAGATGCGTGACGCCAAGTTGGCCGATGGCGCGGCCGTGCTGCGCGCCAAGATTGACATGGCCTCGCCCAATATCAATATGCGCGACCCGGCCATTTACCGAATCCGACGTGCCACCCACCATCACACCGGCGACAAATGGTGCATCTACCCTATGTACACCTTTGCCCACCCCATCGAAGATGCTTTAGAGCAAATCACCCACAGCATTTGCACGCTGGAGTTTGAAGATCAGCGCCCGTTTTATGACTGGCTGATGGACAAGCTTTGCGAAGGCGGTTTACTGGCAGCGCCCAGCCCTAAGCAATATGAATTTGCTCGTCTGAACCTGACCTATGTGGTCACCAGCAAACGCAAACTCGCACAACTGGTGAACGAGGGCAAGGTGAATGGATGGGACGACCCGCGCATGCCCACCATTGCCGGCCTGCGCCGCCGTGGCTACACGCCTGAGAGCCTGCAACTGTTTGCCGAACGCATTGGTGTCACCAAGAGCGACAGCTGGATTGACTACAGCACGCTAGAGGGCTGCCTGCGCGAAAGCTTAGAGAACACCGCACACCGCGCCATGGCGGTGCTAGACCCTGTCAAACTGGTACTCACCAACTGGGATGAAGCCTTTGGCGCAGGTCACTCAGAACCCTGCACCCTGCCCGCCTTGCCCCACCCGCCCGAAGGTCAGCCTGAGCCCGCGGCGCGGCAATTCAGCATAGGTAAAGAGGTGTGGATTGAGCGCGAAGACTTCGCTGAAGTGCCACCCAAGGGCTATAAGCGCTTGACTCTGGGAAGCTTGGTGCGCCTTAAAGGCGGCTTTGTGGTGGAGTGCACGGGTTGCAGCAAAGATGCCAACGGCGTGGTGACAGAAGTCCATGCCAAGGTTTTTCCTGAAACCAAGAGCGGCACAGCAGGCTCGGACAGCGTGAAAGCCAAGGGCGTCATCACCTGGGTGGGCGTGGCTGATGGCGTTCAAGCCGAAGTGCGTTTGTACGACCGCTTGTTCACAGACGCTCAACCCGATGCGGGCGGCAAAGATTTCTTGCAAGCCCTCAACCCCCTCAGCTTGCAAGTGGTGCAGGCTTATGTAGAACCCTCACTGCTGCAAGCTGCACCAGACCAAAAATTTCAGTTTGAAAGGCTGGGGTATTTTGTGGCAGACCGATTGGACCATTCGTCCAATCACTTGGTGTTCAATCGTGCAGTTGGGTTGAAAGACAGTTGGGCAAAGTGATGACCCCAATCATCACGTCTCTAGACCAACTGCACCATGCATTGGAACAACTGCGCGACGGGTCTTTGCAGACCCGAGATTTTTGTCAGCTCGCCAGAGCCCAAGAGGTTTTGCTGGGTGCTTTGCCCGAGCGATACCAAACGGTTTGGTTGGACCTGATTGACAGAATGGAGTCCAGCGCACTGTTTACCGAGGAGAGCTGCTCTTTCAGCCAAACCGAGTTGATCGACAGCTTGTCCATCTGGTTGGACAAGGCCCAGCGCTTGCTTGAGGCATGATACGTACTAACTAAATTTAATTGGATTTCCCATGAACACATCCGAACTCTTTTCTCTCAAAGACCGCGTTGCCCTGGTCACCGGCGGCTCTCGTGGCATTGGCCGCATGATCGCCAAAGGTTTGCTGTGCCAAGGCGCACGGGTCTACATCACGGCGCGTAAAGCAGCCGCCTGCGACGCCACAGCGCAAGAACTTTCCGCATTCGGCACATGCATCTCCATGCCCTTGGATGTCTCGCACCAAGAAGGCATACAAGAACTGGTCAAACGTTTGAGCGAGAAAGAAAAACACTTAAATATTTTGGTCAACAACGCAGGTGCTGCGTGGGCGGCACCCTTTGATGAGTTCCCTGAAAACGGTTGGGACAAAGTGGTGGACCTGAACATGAAAACCCCTTTCTTCCTGACCCAAGCCTTGGCCCCCCTGCTGCGCCAAGCCGCCAAGAACCACATGGCCAAGGTCATCAACATCGCGTCTATCGACGGCATCTCGGTCAACCCTTGGGAAACCTACTCTTACGCTGCCAGCAAAGCAGGCGTCATCCACCTGACCAAACGCATGTCTTTAGAGATGATCAAAGACGGTATTTGCGTCAACGCCATAGCGCCTGGCGCATTTGCTTCCGAAATGAACCGCGAAGCGCGTGACCACGGGGACACCACCGCGCAAACCATTCCTGCACGGCGTATCGGCAAAGACGAAGACATGGCTGCAGCTGCCATCTATTTGTCTAGCAACGCAAGCGACTATGTGGTGGGCCATACCTTGGTGGTGGACGGCGCTGTTACTTTAGCCCGCGGATGAAATCCATCTCAAATTGAATCAATGAACGTTTGGATTCTGATAGCAGTGACTCATCCAGAGACAGAAGTTGACTCCGACCTTCTAGACCTAATTGATTGAATTGCTCACTCATTTCAGTGAGGTTCCAGATTAAGTTGGCGATTTTGGTCAACTTCGATTCGAGTAGTTTCAATTGAATAAAGTGCTGAGTAGACTCTAAATGGATCAAAGTTACATTGCTTGAATTGGCAATGCCGTCCCATTCGCTCAGCGATGGTTTTTGAAGAATAAACGCATTCAAAAATCGACGCTTATCGCTTATAAATACACTGCAAAGCGTGTCGATGATTGATTCGGGGCTACCATCCAAATAACAACGATTGAAATCAAAGTTGTTCAAATCAAATGATTGATACCTAGCGCTGCCCAGCAAAGTTGACCACTGATCCAGTGAGTCACGAGAGAACCCTATCAACGTAGGTTGTATAGAAGGCAAAAAATCAGTGTCTCCAATGTCTTTTAATCTTCTGGAGAACATACGAGCTTTTGAACCATCTGCAGATGTCATGAAGACATGGCACCAGTTCAAACCAAAATCCGATTCAATACGATCAAGTATGGGATTCCACCAATCCATACCATCTTGAAAGTCATAAGCTGCATCTGCAAGCTGTCCGTTCAACGTAAATACTTTTATGACTCGATTGCAATATTCATCTGCGTAAACAACCAACCTAATCACAAAGATTCAGAGAGCTTTTTCCACTCCAGCTCAAATGCATGAATCGTCTTAATCAGTCGAGGCGAAGCGAACAGTATCTTCAAACGCCCGTCATCTTTACTCGGGCGCAAATCAATCCAACCTTGAGAAATGAGATTTCTAAGTTGTTTACGAATACCTGCCTCACTGAAATGAAGCATCACATACAGTTGCTTCAATGTGAGTGGGGTGTTTGAAATACTGTGGTGAGCCACAATCGTCAAAATATCCTTCACGAGCATACTGCCGCCCAAAGGGAAATTTGTGTCCTCCCAACCCCTTATTTGAAGAAGTAAATAAGTGAATTTATTAGTTTTTTGAGTATTGTTCATATATCAATAAAACTCTATGACTTACAATCAAAAACTCAACTCAATAAAGCTTTACTTAGTAAAGTTAATATTCATTTACCAACACATTTGTAAATACTATTAATTATCAAATTTAAATTAGCTAACAAAAGCAGGAAAAGCAATGTCAACATTACTAGACAAAATGCAATGGCGTTATGCCGCCAAAAAAATGGATGCCAGCAAAGTTGTTCCTCAGGAAAAAGTTGACCGCATTGTTGAAGCCGCTCGTTTGGCCCCGACTTCTAGCGGTTTGCAGCCCTTTGAAGTGATAGTTGTCAGCAACAAAGAAATACGCACCCAAATCCAAGCAGCGGCCAACAACCAAGCGCAAATCACCGAAGGCTCTCACTTGCTGGTATTTGCTGCATGGGATACCTATACCGCTGACCGCATCAACCACCACTTTGATTTCACCAACGCAGAACGTGGCGGCACCAATGAAGGCTGGGAAAATTACCGTCAAATGCTGCTAAAGAACTACCCCTCGCGTGACGCCCAAGTGAATTTCGAACATGCGGCGCGCCAAACCTATATTGGTTTAGGTGCGTCACTCATTGCAGCGGCATTTGAAGAGGTAGACAGCACGCCCATGGAAGGCTTTGACCCTAAATCGGTCGACGAAATTTTGGGGCTGGGTGTCAAGGGTTTGCGCAGCGTTGCTTTGTTGCCCTTGGGTTACCGTGCAAAAGGACAAGATTGGTTGGAGAACTTGAAAAAAATTCGACGTCCTGTCAGTGAGTTTGTCACCGAAGTTAAGTAAGGCTTAGGCCTTCACATCGTTCAACCAATCACAACACAAAGGGGTAAATCATGGCTAAAGGCGATCAAAAGAGCAACAAGATGTCTAAGAAACCCAAAAAGGACACCTCTCCCGCTAAGCCCATTATTCCTGGTGACCGCCCCACACCGCCGGTTACCTTTGTTGCACCGCGTGGCAAGTTGAAAAATAAATAGGCCTGAATAAAGGCTTATTGAACAGGGCCTTTGATGGCTGCGGGCATGGGTAAGGGCATGACTTGAATGCCCTCCTCTAGCAAGGCGCTGGTTTCCTCACGCGAAACTTGGCCTCGTATGGCCCGCTCGGGCGTTTCACCATAGTGCATTTTGCGCGCTTCTTCTGCGAACTGTCCGCCTACATCTTCGGTATGGGTCAGCACATGTTGAACCATTTTCAGCCAAGCTTGTTGGTGAACATCTGAAGGCACAACAGCAGCAGACTGTGCGGAAGTTGTTGCAAGATCGGTCGATGGCGCAGCTGCGCCAGACACAAGTTGCTGTTCTTGCGACGAGGATGCGCCGGATAAATTCAAACGTGGCGCGCTCAACATTTTGGTGATGTGATGGTCCCCGCAAAAAGGACACTCCACCAAGGATCGGGCATTTTGGGACTGGAAATCATCCTCAGACGCAAACCATCCTTCAAAGCTGTGTTGCTGCTGGCAGTGGAGATCAAGAACTTTCATGACAGCATTATGTCAAAGACTTAACTGCCCAGCGCTTGCACCACCGCATTGGCACACAAAGCCATCAACCCGCCAGGCAAGAGGCCGAGCAACAACACCAAACCACCGTTGAGCGCCAACACAAAACGCACATCTGCACTTGCTGAGACCGTGGCAGCTGTCAAAGGCGGATCAAAATACATTACCTTGATGACCCTGAGGTAATAAAAAGCGCCCACCAATGACATGGCCACTGCAAAAATAGCCAGCCCCACCGCAGCTGGTTGTCCAGTGGCCACCAAGGCCTGAATCACTGACAGTTTGGCGAAGAACCCGACCAGTGGCGGAACACCCGCCAAGGAGAACAAACAAATCGCCATCACGCCAGCAAACAAGGGGCTGCGATTGTTCAAGCCAGCCAAGTCGGAGATTTCTTCACTCTCGAAACCTTCTCTGGCAAGCAGCAAAATCACACCAAAAACACCCAGCGTGGTCAACACATAGCTGATCATGTAGAACATGGCGGAGCTGTATGCATTAGCGGCAAACAATGTATTGCCATTGACCACACCTGACAACATGCCAATCAGCACAAAACCCATTTGGGCGATAGTTGAAAACGCCAACATGCGCTTGAGATTGGTTTGTGCAATGGCTGAGAGGTTGCCAATGAGCAAAGTCACCACAGCCAAGACCATTAACATTTGTTGCCAGTCGATGGCCAAGGGCAATAAACCGTCTACCAGCAAGCGCATCATCATGGCAAACGCAGCCAATTTAGGCGCGCCACCAATCAATAAAGTAATAGCCGTGGGCGCACCTTGGTAGACATCCGGCACCCACATATGAAAAGGTGCAGCACCCAACTTGAATGCAATACCGCACACCACAAAAACCACACCCAAGACCAGCACCTGATGCTTGACGTGCCCTGTGGCAACCGCCTTGAAGACCGTGCCGAGATCGAGGCTGCCCGTGGCCCCATAAAGCATAGACAGGCCATAGAGCAAGAAGCCACTGGCCAAAGCACCCAACACAAAATACTTCATGGCCGCCTCTGTGGCGTTGCCGTTGTCACGACGCAAAGCCACCAATGCATAACTGGTGAGCGTCAACAATTCCAGCCCTAAATAGATGACCAAAAAGTTGTTGCCCGAGATCATGACAAACATGCCCAGCAAGGCAAACAAGGTCAGCGTGTACCACTCACCGCCTTTGAGCATTTGCCTGTCGGCCACATAAGGTCTGCCGTACACAAAAGTCACCATCACGGCCAAGGTTGCAAAACATTTGAGCCAATTGCCCATGGCGTCTGACACCACCATATTGCCAAAGCTGTAAAGCGTTGTGCCACTGCTGGCGTAAAGCGCTTGGATGATGGCCACACTGGCCAGCGTCAGCATAGACAAACCATAAGTCAAATTACGCTTGGGCGTGGTCACCCACAAATCCACCAAGGCAATAACGCAAGCCATGATGAGTAAAACGATTTCAGGGTAAACCGCAACCCAACTGAAGTTGTCAATCATGTTTTCATCCCGTGATGTGCAGCTTGGGGGTTCATAGAGGCAACTTGCTGACAGAGGCTTGTTGAATCAATTGATCAACCGAGGCATTCATCACATCGGTGAAAGGCTTGGGGTAAAGGCCCATGACCATCACCGCCACAGCCAACAAACTCAACATGAAAAATTCTCTGGCATTGATATCTTTCAAGTGCTTGACCTCGTCGTTGACCACAGGCCCCAAATAAACACGTTTGACCATCCACAAGGTGTAGGCCGCGCCAAAAATAAGCGCAGAGGCAGCAGCCAACCCCACCCAGAAATTGAACTTCACGGCAGCCAAAATCACCATCCACTCGCCCACAAAACCTGCCGTGCCTGGCAAACCGCAATTGGCCATGGCGAACAACAAAGCAAATGCTGTGAATTTGGGCATGGTGTTCACAACGCCGCCATAGCTGGCAATTTCACGGGAATGAACCCGGTCGTATAAGACGCCAATGCATAAAAACATGGCGGCAGAAACAAATCCATGGGCAATCATTTGAACGATACCGCCACTGATACCCAAAGGGCTGAACATGAAAAACCCCATGGTGACAAATCCCATGTGCGCCACAGATGAATAGGCCACCAGCTTTTTCATGTCTTGCTGAACAACCGCAACCAGACCCACATAGACCACGGCAACCACCGATAAAGCAATCAGCAACCATGCCCATTCCTGTGAAGCGTCTGGCGTGATGGGCAGAGAAAACCGCAGAAAACCGTAAGCACCCAGTTTCAGCATGATGGCCGCCAGCACAGCCGAGCCGCCAGTGGGCGCTTCAACGTGAACATCGGGCAACCAGGTATGCACCGGCCACATCGGCACTTTGACAGCAAAAGCTGCAAAAAAAGCAAAGAACAACAAGGTCTGGGCACGTGCAGACAAAGGCAATGCTTGCCAGGCAACCAAATCGAAACTTCCACCGGATTGGATGTAGAGATAGATCAATGCCACCAGCATCAGCAGCGAGCCCAACAAGGTGTAGAGAAAAAACTTGAAGGCTGCATAAATTTTATTGGGCCCACCCCATATGCCAATGATGAGGTACATGGGGATAAGCGTCGCTTCAAAAAACACATAGAACAACATGCCATCCAAAGCGCAAAACACGCCTATCATCACGCCGCTGAGAATGAGAAAAGCGCCCATGTACTGGTTGACTCGCTCAGTGATGACTTCCCACGCAGAAATAATCACCACCACAGTGATAAATGAGGTGAGCAACACCAGCCACAAAGAAATGCCGTCAACACCCAAGTGATAGGCCATATTGAAGCGCAGTACCCATGGGATGTTTTCAACAAATTGCATAGATGCGCTGCTGTTATCAAACTGGGTGTACAAAGGCAAACACACCAGGAAACTCAACACCGCTGAAACCAAAGCGGCCCAGCGCACCCAGGTGGCTTTGTCGTCTCTGCCCAAGGCCAAAATCAAAACACCCAAAACGATAGGTGTCCAAATAGCCTGACTCAACATCCCCATGGCGTGTCTCTTTTCAAAAGCTGGATTTGCATATCAGTCACTCAGGGTTTTAACCAAACAAACCAAGTGACAAGGCCGAACATGCCCAAAATCATCACCAAGGCATAGTGGTACAAAAAGCCAGTTTGCAGCTGTTTGCTTAAGCGCGAAACAACACCCACCAATTTCCATGACCCATTCACCAACACGCCATCAATCAGGCCCTGATCGCCGCCACGCCACAAAACAGTGGCCAAGGCACGAGAACCCTTGGCCAACACCTTTTCATTGAAGTCATCCAAATAATATTTATTCACAAGCAATGTATGCAGGGGTGCAAACATGCGCAACATAGCAGAGGTAAGCGCGGGATTGACCATGTACATATAGTAGGAAAGGGCCACGCCCCCCACTGCCAACAGCAGGGGAAGTGTAGATAAAGAATGCACAGCCATTGCCCAAGCGCCATGGAACTCTTGCTTCAATTCATGCATGGCCGGATGAAGGTCGGCATTGACAAAAATAGCGTCTTTGAGGAAGTCGCCATACAACATTGGCTCTATGGTGAAGTAGCCTATAAAGACCGAGGGAATGGCCAGCAAAACCAGTGGAAGCGTCACCACCCAGGGTGACTCATGCGGCGAATGCGCATGCTCACCATGGTCGTGGTGGGAGTCAGGGTTTTGGTCGTAACGCTCTTTGCCGTGAAAGACCAAGAAGTACATCCGGAAAGAATAAAAAGCCGTGATAAAAACACCTGCCAAAACCGCAAAGTAGGCCCAGCCAGCCGCAGGCAGATGGCTGGCAGCCACAGCTTCAATGATGCTGTCTTTGGAATAAAAACCAGAAAACAATGGCGTGCCAATCAGCGCCAACGATCCCAATAAAGCAGTGATCCATGTGATGGGCATGTATTTGCGCACGCCACCCATCCAACGAATATCTTGGTTGTGATGCAAACCCATGATGACAGAGCCCGCCGCTAAAAACAGCAAGGCTTTAAAGAATGCATGCGTCATCAAATGGAACACCGCCACCGAATAGGCTGATGCGCCCAAGGCCACCGTCATATAGCCCAGTTGCGACAAAGTGGAATACGCCACCACCCGCTTGATATCGTTTTGAACAATGCCTAAAAAACCCATGAACAAAGCGGTGATGGAACCCACCACCATGATGAGATTGAGCGCGGTGTCCGACAACTCAAACAAGGGCGACATACGTGCCACCATGAAAATACCCGCAGTCACCATGGTTGCCGCATGAATCAAGGCTGAAATAGGTGTGGGGCCTTCCATGGAGTCGGGCAGCCATACATGCAGTGGGAACTGCGCAGACTTGCCCATGGCACCAATGAACAGACAAATACAAATGACGGTGACCAGCATCCAAGATGTGCCTGGCAAAGTTGCCGCGCTCAGTTGCGTGGCTTGCGCAAAAACCTCGGTGTAGTTCAAAGTCCCGGCAAATGCGGCAATCAAACCAATGCCCAAAATAAAGCCAAAGTCACCCACACGGTTCACCAAGAAGGCTTTCATGTTGGCGAATATGGCACTGGGCTTGTTAAACCAAAAACCGATGAGCAAGTAAGACACCAAACCCACAGCTTCCCAACCAAAAAACAGTTGAAGCAAGTTGTTGCTCATCACCAGCATCAGCATGGAGAAAGTGAATAAAGAGATATAGGCGAAAAAGCGGTTGTAGCCCTCGTCTTCTTCCATATAGCCAATGGTGTAAATGTGCACCATCAAAGACACAAACGTCACCACGCACATCATCATGGCTGTGAGGCCATCAACCAAGAACCCAATCTCCATCTTTAAGCCGCCCACCACCATCCATGTGTAAATGGTTTCGTTGAACCGGGCGCCGTCTTGCACCACCAGCATCAGTGTGTGGGCAGACAAAATGAAAGACAACAAAACACCGGAAATGGTCAATGCGTGGCTGAGCCTGCGCCCTAGCCATGCGCCGCCTAAAGCGGTTCCGAAAATACCCGCAAGCAAAGACCCAAGCAAGGGTGCCAAGGCAATCACCAGCAAGGTTGAGGCGTGAAGAGATGCGTTCATCGGTTTTCCATCAACCCTTTAAGGTGTTGAGTTCGTCGGCTTGGACAGTGGCACGATTGCGAAACAACAATACCAAAATAGCCAAGCCAATGGCCGATTCAGCAGCGGCGACTGTGAGTATGAAAAACACAAAGATTTGCCCGTGGATGTCGCCCAAGTAGTGAGAGAAGGCAACGAAATTGATATTGACTGCCAGCAGCATCAACTCGATGGCCATTAACAAAACAATTAAGTTTTTACGGTTCAAGAAAATACCAATGACCGACAGAGAAAACAAAATGGCAGCCAAAGTAAGGTAGTGACCCAGGGTAACGTTCATGGTGTTTTGCCCTCTTCGGCATCTGCTGCCATGGGTTGGCGAACCGCATCCATTTTGACCAATCGCATGCGGTCAGTGGCCTTGACCCTGACTTGGTCTGAAGGATTTTGTGCCTTGCTGTCCTTGCGTTCCCGCAAAGTCAAAGCGATGGCAGCCACGATAGCCACCAGCAAAATCACAGCAGCAATTTCAAGTGGGTACAGATACTCTGTGTAAAGAACAATGCCCAGTTCTTTGGTATTGGCGTACTGCACGCCATCGGGCATGGCAGGCGCAACAGGTGCTTGTGTCAAGCGAAAGCCACCTAAGAGCACAGAGGCTAACTCCAGCGCCAATAAAGCACCAATAGATGCCGCCAATGGGAAGTGGCTCCAAAAACCTTTGCGCATGGCTTCGATATTGATGTCAAGCATCATCACCACAAACAAAAACAAAACCATCACAGCGCCCACGTACACCAAGATCAAGGCAATCGCTAAAAACTCGGCTTGCAGCAACAACCAAATAGCTGAAGCTTGGAAAAAACACAAAACCAAGTACAAAGCAGAATGCACGGGGTTACGCGAAGTGATGACCTTCAGTGCAGCAAACAGCAACACGGCGGCAAAGGTGTAAAAGAAGATAGAGATGGTGTTCATAGGGCTTGGATGTCCTGTGATCAGCGGTATTTGGCGTCAGCAGCTTTGCTTGCTGCAATTTGCGGCTCGTACCTGTCACCCACCGCCAGCAACATCTCTTTGGTGAAATACAAATCCCCGCGCTTTTCACCGTGGTACTCTAAAACATGGGTCTCGACAATCGAGTCTACAGGGCAGCTCTCTTCACAAAAACCGCAAAAAATGCATTTGGTTAAATCGATGTCATAACGCGATGTTCGACGCGAGCCGTCCTCACGCACATCCGACTCGATAGTGATGGCCATGGCAGGACACACGGCCTCACACAATTTACAAGCAATGCAGCGCTCTTCACCATTTTCATATCTGCGCAAGGCATGCAAGCCGCGAAAGCGAGGACTCAGCGGTGTTTTTTCCTCAGGGAATTGAACCGTGATTTTTTTGGCAAACATGTATTTGCCAGTGATAGCCATGCCTTTGAACATCTCCAGCAATAAAAAGCTGGAGAAGAAATCTTTCCATGAGAAAGCTGTACGGCTCATGCTTGTGTCAAGCGCTGTCATCTGGGGCTCCGCTTCATGACCAAATATTCCAAGGTGTTTGCATCAAAATACCCACCACAATCA